>JBGPGM010000010.1:0-13530 GCA_041483855.1 Phycisphaerae bacterium
CAGGCGGACGTGGACCGGGTGCAGGAGTTCCGCAAGTGCATCGAGTGCTTCCTGTGCCAGGACGTCTGCCACGTGCTGCGCGACCACCAGAAGCACGACGAGTTCATCGGCCCGCGTCACTTCGTCTACGCCGCCGCGCTGGAGATGCACCCGCTGGACGCCGAGGAAGGCCGGCTGAAGGGCCTCAAGCGGGAGCAGGGGATCGGGTACTGCAACATCACCAAGTGCTGCACCAAGGTCTGCCCGGAGCACATCACGATCACCGACAACGCCATCATCCCGCTCAAGGAACGCGTGGTGGACGAGTTCTACGACCCGCTCAAGCGCCTGTTCCGGATCTTCAAGCCCCGCAAGTCCGGCGCGTGACGCGGCGGCACGTCACCGCCGACCGGGGGCCGGAGAAACGGCGCACGATGCGTTCCCGCACGCCGCGGCGCTGCCGGCCCGGCCCATCAAGCTGTGCCGGCGTCGGGCGATGAAGGCATACGCACGATCGGCCAGCCATCGCACCCCCGGCGCGTAGTACACCATCGCCAACTTGCCCAGGATCGGACGCGTGGCCAGCGCACGGGCCGCCGCCTCGGCACCGACGTACATCCGTCCATCCGGCGTCACCAGCCGCATCCCGCGCTCCATCCCCTCCGGCGGGATCCCGGGGAACTGGTCCATCACCCCCGTGTCGTGGTAGCTGACCCGCTCGATGCTCCCCCGGCGCGCCAGCCGGACCAGGCGGTCCGAGCCCGCGATGCAGAACCGGCAACTGCCGTCGTAGAGCAGCACGTGCCGCCCGGACGACGGTGGTTCATTCCGTTCCTGGAGCGAGTGCGCACCCATCGAACAAGGATAGAGCGCGGCCTGCCGACCGGTCGCTTACGCTTCCGGCTCGCCGCCACCTTGGACCCGCCCCCCGCCCGGCCCCGGAGCCGCCATGCAGGACATCAAGACCTTCCCGTTCGGCCAGTTCCTCGACGCCATCGCCGCCAAGACCCCCGCGCCCGGCGGCGGGGCCGTCGCGTCAGCCGTCGGGGCCCTCGCCGCTGCCTTGGCCAGCATGGTGGTTGCCTACTCGCTGGCCAAGAAGAATCTCGCCGCCCACCAGCCGGCCCTGGAACGTGCGGCCAAGTCCCTCGAACGGGCCCGCGGGCTGCTGCTGGAACTGGCCCAAGAGGACGCCGCGGCGTATGCACAGGTGAACGAACTCCAGCGCCTGCCCGATTCCGACGAGCGCCGCCGGCGCGAGTTCCCCGTGGCCGCGGCGGCCGCGGTGCAGGCCCCCCGTGCCACCCTGGGCGCCTGCTGCGATCTGCTGCGGCTCTGCGAGTCGCTGGGCGCAAGCACCAACCGCATGCTCCGCAGCGACCTGGCCATCGCGGCGGTGCTGGCCGAGGCGGGCGCCCGGGCGGCGTGGTGGAACGTATCGGTCAACCTGACCCTGCTGCCGGACGGGCCGGAACGCCAGCGGATCGAGGACGAATGCCGCGGGCTCCTGGAGCAGGCGGCGGTGCGCCGTGCCGCGGTCGAGTCGGCGTGCGCGCCGTGACGCCCGTGGGCGTTCGAAGCGTGGTTGGGCCGCCGCCAGTCGGGCGCGTGGACCCCGAATCCGCCTACAGTTTGGCCATGCCCGTTGCCGAGGAAAAAGACAGCCGTCGCACTGCGCGTCTTATGGAGATGCTCCGCCAGGTCAGCCGCACAAGCAATCCGGAGCATGTGGTACGGGACTTGGCCCTGTACCTTTCCGACCCCCGGTTCGGGCGCGAGGGGATGATCAATGTTTCGACGCTGGGGCTCGAGCCGGGGAAATACCGGTTGATCCGCACCTGGTTCGATTTCGAGCGCCCGTTTGAGCCCTCCCGGTTCTGGACCGATCCCGAATCACTGCGGGTCGCCCAGGGCGGGTTCGTCGGATCGATGATCGCCGACGGATCTCCCAAGATCCTGTCGGACCTGGATGTCCGCGACGATCCCATCTTCGGCAATGACCTGGCCGGTTTCCGCTCGTGCGTGGCGCTGCCCGTCCTGGTCGATGGCCAAGTCGCCCACTGGGTGTTCTTCCTGCGCCAGCACAGCAACGCCTTTGTGGCGGATGACCTGGAGGAACGGCTGGTGGTCGCCAACCTGGTCGTCAACGCCATGCGCAACCTCGTGACCGCTCAGGAACTGGCCCGCGTCAACCAGGCGCTCACCATGCAGTTCGAACAGGTCGCCCGCATCCAGCAGGCTCTGCTGCCCGAGCGAATCCCCCCCATCCCCGGCCTGACCATCGCCACCAGTTACCTCACGAGCGATCAGGCCGGCGGCGACTACTACGACTTCTTCCCACTCGCCGACGGGCGCTGGGGCATCCTCATCGCCGACGTCTCCGGGCACGGCGCCGGGGCCGCCACCGTCATGGCCATGCTCCACGCGATCCTGCACGCGTACCCGGACCTGCAGCGCGGCCCCTCGGCGGCGCTGCGGTTCGCCAACGACCGGCTCTGCCGCTCGCGCATGGAATCGAGCTTCGTCACCGCCCTCTTCGCCGTCTACGACCCCCCTGCCCGGACGCTGCTGTACTCGCGCGCCGGCCACCCCCTGCCGCGCATCAAGGACACCATCAGCGGGTCGGTGCGCACGCTCGAGGGGGCGTCGGGGCTGCCGCTGGGGATCGCCGAGGACTACGACATCGATCAGGCAACGCTGCGCCTGGCGCCCGGCGAGACCGTGGTCTTCTACACCGACGGGATCACCGAGGCGTTCGACAAGGAGCGCCGCATGTTCGGCCCCGAGGGCCTGGACGCCGCGCTGCGCGTCTGTTCCGGCGAACCGGACTGCGTCGTCGACACGGTGCACACCGCGCTGTACCGGCACACCGGCGTGCGGACGCGCGCCGACGACCAGACGCTGGTGGTCTTCAAGGTGGGCGCGGGAGACCGGGCGTGAGCGCGACGCGCCCCCTGCCCCCGGGCGCGCCGCCCGCCCGCGGCGCCGAATGGTTCGACGAGACCGGCGGCCTGCGGTTTACCTGCACCATGTGCGGCAACTGCTGCTCGGGGCCAAGCGGCTACGTGCTCGTCAGCGACGCCGAGGCCGCCGCCCTGGCCCGCCGCCTGGGGCTCTGCCTTTCGGACTTCCTCCGCGACTACACCCACCTGAGCAGCGAGGGACGTTCGCTCAACGAAGCCCCGGGCGACCACGGACTGGACTGCGTCTTCCTCGACCGCGTCAGCGTCCCGGGCAAGGCTGTCTGCGGCGTCTACGAAGACCGCCCCGCCCAATGCCGCACCTGGCCCTTCTGGCCCAGCGCCGTCAAGTCGCGCCAGGCCTGGGAGCGGACCAGGCAGGTCTGCCCGGGCATGGACCACGGGCAGCACTACACGCCGCAGCAGATCCGTGTCGTGCGCGACTCGTTCAGGATCTGACCAGCGCCCGCGCGGGGCCGGTTCGCGCGCCGCAGCGCCCGGACAGACAGGAGGACCGGACGGTTGGACGACGACGCCCTCGCCAACCACTGGCTCGCGTCGATCGACCTGCCCCAGGTGCGCGCCGGGCTGGAGGGGGCTTACGCGGCCGCGGCCGAGGAGATCGAGCACCGCGGGCCGGCCTGCTGGGCCTCGGGGCGCTGCTGCAACTTCGAGAAGACCGGCCATCGGCTGTACGTCACCGGCCTGGAGGCCGCGTACACGATCCGGATGCTCCCCACCGTCGGCGACACGCCGCCGGCGCTCACCGCCGGGGCCCTCGACGGGGCGCTGCGCCGCGGCGGGTGCCCCTTCCAGGCCGCCAACCTGTGCGCCGTGCACGCGATCAAGCCCCTGGGCTGCCGCGTCTACTTCTGCGACCGCTCGGCGCAGGACTGGCAGCAGGACCTGAGCGAGCGGTTGTTGCTGCAGATCCGGGACCTGCACGGGGCGCACAGGGTCGAGTACCACTACGGCGAATGGCGCCGGATGCTGGGGATGTTTGTCGGCGCCGACGCTCCGGCGCGCCCCTGAGCCTCGGGTCGGGACAGGCGGCCGGCCGGAGGGTCCGGGCGCACTCCGGTCAGATGGTCGTGAGGTCCTGAGCCGCCCACTGGCCGCCCACCTCCCAGTGGTAGCGGATCACGTCGCCGTCGCTGTTGGCCCCGAAGATGTTCAGGCTGCCGGGAGCGGTGGCGTGCCCCGTCAGGTGCCCGACAGGCAGCGGGGGGTTCGTCATGAGGTTGCTGATCGGGGTGACCTGCCAGTCGGTCATCCCCGGGGACCACCAGTAGATGATCACGCGCCCCTGTGAACTGATCCCCGCGATGTTCAGCCCGCCCCAGCTGGAGACGTAACTGGTCACGCTCGACGCGGCCAACGTCGGGCCGTTGAAGGCGTCGCTCAGGTTGGTCGTGCGCCAGTCGCCGCCGAAGGCCGGGACCCACCACGTGACGGAGACCTTCCCGCTGCCATCGATGCCGGCCAGGTTGATCCCGTCCCAGGAGGTCAGGTACGCGGTCAGGCCGCCGGTGAGCGGCGGCGCACCGGTGATGGCGCTCAGGTCGTCCGTGCGCCACTGGCTCAGCCCCGGCGCCCACCAGACGACCTTGATCCGCCCGTCCGCGTCGAGCCCCGCTACGTTCAGGCCGTCCCACGAGGTGGTGTAACTGATGATCTGGCCCGTGAACGCGGGCATCACCAGCCCTTGCGGGCGCAGCTGCGTCTCGGCGATGTTGATGAACGACCAGGCATAGCCGTTGACGTTGGTCGTGCCGGTCTGGCGGTAGAAGACCAGGTCGCCGTTCGTGATCAGGCCCGCGATGTACACGAGCTGGTCCGTCGTCATGAAGACCGTGATGTTGTTGCCCAGCAGCTGCGAGCCCGGAACCTCGGAGGTCAGGTTCCGGTACGTCCAGATCCCGTTGCCCGCGCTCCGGTAGAGGATCAGCCCGCTGTCCGACCGCGCCGCCGCGTAGACCAACCCGTCCTTGGGATCCGCCCACGTCACGACGTTGCCGCTGACCCCAGGCGAGCCGCTGGACGTCTGGAGGTCGGCCCGGACCCAGCCATTGCCGCCGGCGACCTGCTGGATCACGATCGGGTGCGAATCACCGTTGATTGTCGTGGTCGTCAACTGCCCCGCCGCGGTCGAGGTCGCGAACACCGCTTGCCCCGCGCCGGCGCGATACGGCGTGTCCACCGGACCGTCGATCATGACCGTGTACGCCCCGATGTTCAGCATGAACCTGGATTCGACCTGCACGAAATACGACCCGCCGGCCTGCGCCGTGAACATGACCGTCGCGTCCGCGCCGTCGGAGCCCGACGGCGTCCCGACCGCGATCGGCGCGTGCGAAGAGTCGTAGACGCGGACCTGCGCCTCCAGCGCCCCGCTCGGCGTGAGCACCGACACGTTCACGCTGCCCGCCGCCGCCGCGGTGAACACGAACAGGTCGGTGTCCGTCGCCGGGTCGATCACGCCCGTGCTCCCACCGCGCCCGGTGGTCGGGCTGATGTCGATCGCGGTCGCCTGGGCCCACTGGCCGCTGTCGGCGTGGTCGTCTGGCGATGGCGGGGCGCCGGGGTTGGTGAAGTCGCCGGTGCGGGCGTCGGCCTTGACGTTGTCGTTGACGACGGTGACCTGGGTCGCTTCGCCCCAGCCGGTCGCCAGGTCGGTGAAGCGCACCAGGTACGTGCCCGCGCCCATGGGGATCTGGTAGTTGCCGGCGGCGTCGGTCGTGTAGGTGCCGATGACCGTGCCGGGCGCGCTGGCCGCGGCGATGTCGATGCGGACGTTGGCCGCACCCTCGCCGAAGCCGTAGAAGTTGTTGTGGTCGTTGTCGGTGTAGACCACGCCTAGGACGTACGTGCCCGCGGGGCTGGCCTGCGGGATGCCGAACTCCTCGACGTAGAAGTCGAAGGAGGGGGCGATGTCGGTCAGGGCGATCCCCGGTCCGAACTCGTCGTAGTGGAACGTGTCGTCGAAGTTCAGCTGGAGGCTCAGCACGTTCTTGCGGTGGCCGACCGACGCCATCCACGCCGCGTGAACGTCGTCGATGCTCGTGTACCCCGCGGCGATGTTCTCGCCGGCACTGCCCGCGTACCCCTGGGCCTGGACGCGGTCCGTCGGGCTCAGGCCGTCTGGGTTGATGTGGTCGAAGAATCCCCGCTGCGCCATGTCCAGCGCGTGCAGCCGTGCGGCCAGCGTCAGGGCCGGATTCAGCGCCAGCGGCTCCTGGGGGTGCAGGTGGAGCAGTTCGTCGGCCGACAGGCCCGCAGCCAGGTCGAGTTGCAGACGGACCCCTTCGGCCGTCGGATCGATCCGCGCACGGTTGACCAACTCGGCCAGGTAGACCTCCTGGGCCGTCCAGGCGAAGGCGGTAAGCAGCGTCCGCGCCTCCAAAGCCTCCAGCAGCGCCGCCGGGCGCCCCGCTGCAATGCCCAGTTGCTCAGGCCGGCGGCGCGAGCCGGCCCACAACGGATGGCCGGGGTCCCCAAACCGCGATCGGAAGGCGGTTTGGGGTCCCCCGCCCCCCGCCGGCGCACCGCCGCCCGTGCGATCATCATGACGGAACAGACCAACGAGGCTGGCGAGCATGGATCTCTCCGAGAACGTGGGTCGTCAGTTCGATCGTCGCTTCCCCAACCCCGCTGGACACCCGCCCCAAGGGCAAGCCTGCGCCCAAACTGCCGCGACTGTGCAGCCGGCACAGATCGACTCGACACGTCCCATAACTATAGAACCGCCCGCGGCAACCGGCGGGGCACGCCGAGCCGTCTTTCCGCGGTGTTCAGGCCCCTCAACGTTCCCAGCCCAACCGCAGCCTGATCAACCGGCCGAGCGCCTCGCCGGTCGGCCGTACCTGGCGCGGCAGCGGCGGTGACGGCCTGCCCAGGCCCTCCCAGGCCCCTTGCAGCGTGGCCAGGTGGGCACGCAGGCCAAGCCCCGCCAGCCGGTGAGCCCAGGCCCAGCCCATTATCCCTGCCACGAGACCGGACACAGTTCCGCCGTGGCGCCGGCAAGTCCATACCCAGTTCCGGGTAGCCAACCGGTGCCACAGCGCGCTCTTCCCCGTGCCGCCGAGCACGGCCGCGGGGCTGTCGTGCCACACCACCCAGGCGGGATTGAAGTGGACGCCGCCAGCGGGCGCCGCCGGCCTCTCAGCAGGTCCCGGCGGACCCGTTGCCAGCAGCTTCAGCGCCAGGTCGGTGTCGTTCCGGTAAAGAAAATACCCCGCCTCGTACCCGCCGACGCGCCGCCACGCCCGGCGGCGCACCAGATTCCCGCACCCCATGACCGGCCAGCGGTCGTCCGTGCGCCCCGCCGCGGCCAAGCGGCCCGCGAACGGCCATTCGGGCATGCCCGTTCGCGGGTGGCGCGGGTTGAGGGTGACGGCGTCAAGATCAGGCCGGCGCACCAGCAGGTCCAGCGCGCCGTCCAGGGCGCCGGGGTCCGGGCAGGCGTCGTCGTCCAGCGTCAGGACGACTTCGCCCCTTGACTGCTCGACGCCCCGGTTGAAGGCCTCGACGCCGACGTTGCTCGCCTGCCGCAGCACAGTGACCCGCGCCGACAGTGCCGCGGCCAGGTCCGGGGATCCATCGGAAGACGCGTTGTCCACCACGACGACTTCGGCGTCTCGGAGCGCGGGCGTCCGCAGCAGGCTCTCCAGAGTGGCTCGCAGCGCCGGCCAACGGTTGTAACTGAGCACGATCACGGAGACAGTCGGTCGCGCCGGTGCGCCACGCTGATCGCCCTTCGGGCCGCGGGGCGCCCGCACAACCGGCGGCACGAAGAATCCGCGCGGCTTGAGCATCACACGGACCGCCAGCCCGACGCCGACCAGCCCGGTCCACGCCGCGCCCAACGTCGTCCGGATCGGACGCGGGCGACGGATCACGTAGCCGGCTTGGGTGACCTGCACCGTCATCCGCCCGCGGATCCACGTCGTGGGCCGCCCGCGTGCCGGCACCATCGCGACGTCGGCCGTGGGGCCGGCCACAAGGCGGCCTGCCAAGGCCAGATACCGCCTGAGGACCGATTCGGTGCGTCGCGTGGCATCTCCTCCGGCCCAACCGGACGGATCGATCCCGGCGAGCGCCAGTTGCTCGCGTACCCGTTCGCGGTCGGAGGCGGAGATGCCCGGGTTCGGGTGAACCCACAGCGTCGGGGCCCGCTCCCGCCCCAGCCCCCGGAGCCGTTCGGCGCGCTGCGCCGCCAAGCCTGCGCGCAGTTCCTCGCCCAGCCGATCGAACGGGCGAGAGATTTCGCACGCCAGCGTCTCCGCCGGCGCCGCCCCCGTGAGGCGCCCGGCGAGCGCATCGCGGAGACCCCCCAGGTGCAGGCGCGCCAGGTCTGGCCGGGCCATCATCTGCTGCAAACACGCCCGCCCTGCTTCTGTCAAAGCCCGCTGGAACCGGACCGTCCGGCCGAGCCCCATCGTGTCGATCGGGCCCAGGGCATTGCGGGCCGTGTAGTACCTGGCCGCGGTCGGGAATCGATCGAAGGGCGGGTGGAACACGACCGAGTCGGGAACCGCCGCGATGCGCCCGCCGGTGGCGCTGGCCAGCCGCAGGCACCACTGCACGTCGTCGGCATTGAGGAAGACGTCGGGCATGAGCCCCGCGGCCTCGATCGCCGAGCACCGCACCAGCGTGCTGCACGCCGCGACGTAGTCCGTGTCGATGGGGCCGGTCAGCCCAGCCACGCCGCGGCACACGGGCCCGAACCGGCCATTGCACCGCTTGACTCGTCCGCCGACCTCGAAGATGCGCCCGGTGAGGGGGTCGGCCAAGGCCGAGCCGGCGGCCACAATGTCCGCGTTCCCGTCGAGCACGCGGACCAGCGCGCGCAGCACATCGGCGCCCGACGGCCCCTGCCCGAGACGCACGTCGCTGTCCACGAGCCAGATGTACTCGGCGCCGGGTCCCGGCGCCCCGGCCGGCGCCGCCTCATCCTGGCCGTCCCGCAGCCTCAGCGCACGGATGAGCCCTTCGTTGAATCCCCCGCTGCCGCCGGTGTTGCGCTCCAGCCGCACGTGCTCGACGGCCAAGCCCGGCGGTGTCGGCAGCGTCGCCAACGGTTCGTCGGATGCGTTGTCCACCACGATGACCCGCAGTTCGATGCCCCGCCCGCTCCCTTGCAGATCCAGGCGGGCCAGGTCGGGCAGCAGCGCCTGAACATCACCGCGCCGGTTGTAGCAAGGCACCACCGCGGTCACGCGGCAGGCCCGGGCTTCGCCCGGACAAGGCCGTCCGGTCATGGCCCTGGCGGCAAGGGCAGCGTCCGCCCCATTCACACCCGGCACGACCGTTGGCGGAACAAGCGGCGGCGCGGCCAGCGTTCCGACCGGCGCGCCGTCGTCCTCGGTTTGGGTCGGCTGGCTCACCGATCGAGTGTAGCACCGGCCGTCCGGACCCGTAAACCGTTGGTCCGGACACGCATCCGCCGGGCGCCGACCCGGGAACGCGACCCTGTTTCGCAGCGACCAGCCGTTTCCCCGCGTTGCTTCTCCCGCGGCACGGGGTAGGATTGAGGGAGACCGGGAGGCGCCGCGCGGCCTGCTCCCGGATTCGCCCACTGTTGAGGAGCTCCCCTTATGTCGCAGCGCACCGCTGGATGGCATCTCTCGCCCGTAGGTTTGGGCCCGGCCCTGGAGCCGCTGGAATCCCGCACGCTCTTCGGCGTGGCGCCCTTCCCCACGCTGGCCATGCTCGACAACCCCGGCGACACCGTGGTCCGCCTCCAGACCAACTTCGGGGTCATCGACTTCGATCTGTTCGACGACGCCGCCCCGATCACCGTGGCCAACTTCGTCAACTACGTCCGCAAGGGGCAGTTCGACCAGTCCTTCTTCCACCGGGCGCTCACGCCGGGCTTTGTCCTCCAGGGCGGCGCGTTCAAGTTCGACGCGGACAACTCGCCGAACCTGACCAGCACTCCGACCGATCCACCGATCGTCAACGAGTTCGGCCGGTCCAACACCATCCGCACGATCGCGATGGCCAAGCTCTCCGGCAACCCCAACTCGGCCACCGACCAGTTCTTCATCAACCTGGCCAACAACGGCGGCACGCCCCCGAACGGCCTGGACTTTCAGAACGGCGGGTTCACCGTCTTCGGGCGGGTGGCCACCGACGCCTCCTGGAACGTTGTCCTGGCCATCTCGGCGCTGAGCACGGCCAACATCTCCAACGCCCCGCAGATTGTGGGCAGCCCCTTCGCCAGCGCCCTGACCCAGGTCCCCGTCACCAGCGCCTACGTGGCCCCCAACGTGACCGAGGCCTCGCTGGTCACCGTCATCGACGCCGAGATCATCAAGCCGGGCGGCGTCCAGGCCTTCTACACCAACACTCTCTATTACTCCGAGGGCTTCGCCGGCAGCACCATCAACGAGTTCCTCCCGCTGGGCAACCACGGCGACTCGACCGTCTTCTACCAGGTCATCGCCCGCTCCGAGGTCCGCGTCGGCGACACCTTCTTCCGCGACCGCGTCCTCAACACCGGTTCCATCCCGGCCCACACCCGCGGCGGCATCACCATCTCCCGGTTCAGCGACACCGCCAACGACCTCGTCCCCGAGGGCGTGCCGTATTCGCTGGAGGTCCAGGCCACCGGCCCCATGTCCGCCAACCTGAGCCACTACGACTTCGGCTCGGCCACCGGCGAAGCGTTCACGCCCGTGACCAGCCTGACCTGGGGCTTCGGCGACGCCCACAAGGCCACCGCCAACGTCCACGACTTCCTCGTCTGGCAGAACCCCAACCCCAACCCCGCCAACCTCACCGTAACCTTCTACTTCGACAACACCAGCACCACGATCGCGCTCAACGCCACCACCGAGGCCTTCCGTCGCGGCGGGCTGTCGCTGCAGAACGTCGCGCAACTCCCGACGGACACCAACTTCTCCGTGGTCATCACCTCCGACCAGCCCATCGTCGCTGCGCTGAGCCACTACAGCACCGCCGGCCAGATCGGCGCGGACACGGCCCTGGGAGTCCCGGGTCAGCCCTCGGGGGTCGGTGTGCTGCCGCTGGCCTCCGACGGCGCCAGCGCCGACGAGACCGTCACCTTCGTGAACCCCAACAACAGCACGGTGGTCGTGGACATTATCATGGTCTTCTCCGACGGCACCGCCGACACGGTGGCCTCCATCCTGCCGATCCCGCTGAACCGGCGCGCCCAGTTCTCCTTCGACGGCGTGCAGAACCCGCCCGTGCCCACGGGCGCCCCGTTCACCGTCCGCTACCTCGTCACCACCCCGTCCGGCTTCGGCGTCTACGCCCAAACCACCCATTCCCAGCAGTTCACCGTCAACGGCAGCACGGTCTCCGACGTGAACTCCAACCCCTTCGGCATCACCGCGGCGGCGACGTGGTTCTTCGCCGAGGGGTTCATGGACCCCGTCCGAGCGGGGCACGACCTCTTCGAGACAGTCTCGATCTTCAACCCCAACGGCGTCGTCCCCACGCTGCCCGCGGCCAACGCCGCGGTGACGGTCACCTTCAACTTCACCGACGGCTTCCAGTTGACGAACCCGGTGGTGAACGTCGCCTCGGGCCATCGCGCCGACCTGAACCTGCACACGCTGGCTACCCTGCTGGACCAGGGGACCAACCACGGCCGGTTCTTCTACTCCATCACCGTCAGTTCCACCGTTGCCATCGTGGCCCAGATGGAGCACTACGACCTGACGCTCGGCGGCCTGCAGCCCAGCGGCGGTTTCGGCACCCTGGGCACGCCGGGGAGCACACTCATCCGCCTGGACGGCACGGGGGGCTGACCTCCGCCGCCGGTACGCCCACGCCGGGCCGGGCGCCGACGACCACGGCCCTGTCCATCAGCCCCGCCTGCTCGGGGCTGTTTTCTTGATCGCCCGCAGCAGCGCAATCGCCGGCGCCGAGACCAGCCGCGGCATGGACCCGATCGTCCGGTGGAGCGCCCGCGACAGGCGCACGGCGGGCTTGTTCTCGTACTCGTCGCGCATCCGCTCCAGCTCCGCGCGCTGCGCCTCGAGCTGGGCCCGGGCGTCCGCCTGCAACTGAGCGATCGCCTCGCGGGCGCGGTCCCGCTCGCCCACCAGCGTGCACCGGTCCTGTTCGAGGTGCGCCAACCGCGCCCGCGTATCCCGCAGCACGATCGCCTCGCCGTCCTCGTCGAGCCAGCTGGCATCGGCCCGGCGCAGCAGCGTGTTGGTCAGCACCAGCACGTCGCCGGCATGCCGGGCGTACAGGGCCGGGTGGTTCTCCACCAGCCGCCGGTACAGGCAGTCGTGCCGCCTGGCGGCCTCGACGATCATCGTCGATTGGCTGTGCCGGCGCCAGACGAACAGCGGCTCGCGCACCCGCACCCCGCGCCACCCCGATTCGGCCAGGCGCAGCCACAGGTCCCAGTCCTCGTACCCCTGGCGCATCGACTCGTCGAACCCACAGACGGCCTGGAAGCACTCCCGCCGAAGCAGCGCCGTGACCGGGTGCAGGTTGGTCACCATCAGCAGCGTCCCGTCCCACTCCGGCACGCGCCACACGCCCGTCGCCAGGCCCACCAGCCGCTCCTGGCAGTACGCGTGCGACACACCGCGATGGCCCCACGGGCCCTCCGCCCCGGGCATCGGCCCGCTCGCCCCGCCGCCCGCCAGGATCGCCTCGTACAGCCGCGAGACGAACGCCGGCTCGATCCAGTCGTCGGCGTCCAGGAAGACCACGTACTCTGTCGCCGCCCCCTCCGCGCCGCGGTTGCGGGCCGCGGCAAGGCCGCGGTTCTCTTGCCGGATCACGCTGACGCGCTCGGGCGCTTGCTCGCGGCACGCCTCGCACGCCGCGGCGCTCGTCCCGTCGTCCGACCCGTCATCCACCACGACCACGCGCACATCCGCCTGCTCCTGCGCCAGCGCCGCGCGCACCGCGTCCCCCACGTACCGCCCGTGGTTGTAGCAAGGAATGACGACGGTCACGCCGGGCCCAGGCATGATCCTCCGGGTGGGTGGGCGCTGGGGGCGAGCGCCCGCGCCCCGCTTCCGGGCGAGTCCTCGATCGCCCCCTCCCGCGCCGCGTGCATCGTACCGTCTACCCGAGGCACCGTGGACAGTAGCAGGCCAGCCAGAGGCCGGCCCCGGCCGGAGCCGGTTTGTGGCCCCGCGCCTGTACGAACGCCCTCCGGCCCGCCATACTTCCACCTTCATGGCCCGTTTCTGGACATTCGCCCGGCGGATGCTCCGCCACCGCCTCCTGCTGGTGACGGCGCTGGCAATGGCGTTGGTCTCCGCGGGCGGCCTCGGCGCCGGCCTGCTGGGGATGCTCCCGATCCTGCGGACGATCTTCCCGACTGCCGGGGACGAGCCCAAGAACCTCCCCCAGATGGTCACCGAGTGGAGCGACAGGCTCCACAAGAGTCTCGGGTTGACGATCCCCCAGGCGTGGATCGACGCCCTGCCCACCGGCCGCTTCGACGCCGTGCTGTGGATCATGGGCGCGCTGGGGGTGCTGACGATCGTCGGAGCCACGGCCAACTTCCTGCACGCCTACCTCTCGCTGACCGTCGTCACCCGGACCATCGCCGATGTCCGGCGCGACGTCTTCCGCCGGGTCATCCACC
>JBGPGM010000011.1:0-13238 GCA_041483855.1 Phycisphaerae bacterium
CGGCCCGCCCGCCCAGGCGATGACGCTCGCCCAGTTTGACTGCCGCGCCTGCCACACCGACCAGCACGCCATCCAGCGCCGCACCTACCTGGCGCCCGACCAACTCTCGTCCCACGGCGCGGACACGCCAGCGCTGAGCCCCATGTTCCTGGCGCACGTCGACTGCACCGGGTGCCACACCGAGCCGCGCCCCCTGAGTGTCAAGCCCGACAGCGGCGCCCTGGTTGCCAAGCCGTCGGCACAGGCTTGCGACGCCTGCCACCGCCCTGGCCTCGGCGCGAAGATGATCCCCGAGTGGCAGCGGGCCACCCGTTCCCTCTACGGCCAGATCGAGGAAGAGGTCAACGCCGCCGAGCCCGGGCTCGTCGACGAGCCAGCCCGCGCCCTTGTGCGGGAGGCACGCGACCTGCTCGACGTCGTCCGCGTGGACGGGTCCTGGGGCGTGCACAACCCTGAGTACACTCGTCAGTTGCTCGAGCGAGCCCGCGCCCGCGTCGTCGCCGCCATGGCCGGGGCGCCAAAGGAGCCGCGCCCGTGATCCGGTGGTTGGCCGTCGGCGTCTTCCTCCTCCTCCTGGTCGGCTTGGGCGCATGGGCCCAGCCCCCGGCCACGCCCGCGCCGTCCCCCTCGCCACCTTCGGCCCGATCCCCCCTGCAGCCGCCTACCACCCGCGTGCGCGACTGCACCACCAGTGGCTGCCACTCCGCCCAACTGGACCACAAAGTCCTCCACGGCCCAACCGCCGTGCTCGCCTGTGACGCCTGCCACGAGTACAAGGACGAGACCCGGCACTCCTTCCAGATGAAGCGCACCGGGCGCGACCTGTGCGCCTTCTGCCACATCGACAAGACCGGCATGGAGGGCATCGTCGTGCACGACCCGGTCGCGAAGGGCGACTGCCTGGCCTGCCACGACCCGCACGGCGCCACGGACCACCACATGCTCCGCCGACCCACCATGGCCCAGACCTGCGCCGCCTGCCACAAGGACGCCGCCGACGGCTCCGCCAACGTGCACCGGCCCGTCGCCGCCGGCGATTGCACAGTCTGCCACGAGCCCCACACCTCCTCGCACCCCTCCCTTCTCGTCGCCGAGAAGCGTCCGCTGTGCCTGAGCTGCCACGCCGAGGTGCAGCTGCGCATGGACAAGGACGCCCACGTGCACGACCCCGCCCAGGGCGAGTGCCTCCAGTGCCACGACCCGCACGCGTCGCCGCAGGGCGGGGGCCCGGCGCTGCTCAAGGCCGCGCCACGCCAGCTGTGCGCATCGTGCCACCGCGACGTGGAGATGCTGGCCCTGAGCGCGCCCCACCAGCACCCCGCCGTCCTGGAAGGCCAGGCCTGTCTCAACTGCCACGCGCCCCACAGCAGCAGCCGCGCGAGCCTGATGAAGGCCGACCCGGTCACGGCCTGCCTGGAGTGCCACAAGAACCCGATCGAGAAGAAGGGCCAGGGGATCATCGGCGGCTTGAGTGAACTGGCCCCGCCGCACCCCTTGCCCTTCTTGCACGGCCCGATCCGTGACGGCAAGGCAGTCGTGGGCGCGGGTGGCGGCAGTGTGGTGGGGGGTGGGGGCGGCGGTGGGGGGTGCACGGGTTGTCACAGTCTGCACGGGTCGGAGGAGCCGCACCTCCTGACACTGCCGTACACGGACGCGTTCTACCAACCGTTCAGAGTGGAGTCGTACGCGCTGTGCCTGAGCTGCCACGACAAGAGTCTGGTGCTCGACAAGGAGACCGGGGCGATCAGTGGCGAGGGTGGCGGTGCAGCGGCCGGTCGTGGGCCGGGGGCTGCCAGGGCGACCCTGTTCCGTGACGGGACTCGCAATCTGCACTATGTGCACGTGAACCGGGACATACAAGGGAGGTCGTGCCGGGCCTGCCACGCGACGCACGCGGCGGACAACGCGGCGTTGATCCGTGCGACGGTCCCGTACGGGGCGTGGCAGCTGCCGATCAACTTCAGGCAGACCGAGACCGGCGGTTCGTGCTCCCCCGGCTGCCACAAGGCCGCCGCTTACGACCGCGTCAAACCGAAGGGCGAACCGGCGCCGCCTCCTCCCACGCCCGGCCCGACGCCCCCGCCGGCCGGTCCGTCGGTCGGGCGCTGAACCACCGTTCCGTCCCGCCCCCGTCCCTCCCTTGGCTCGTCAGGGGTACGACTTGGGGGAGTGGTTCTGGCCGTGGCACCGCAGGTAGCAGGCCCCTCGCAGCATCCCTTGGTTGACGTATTCCAGGCGCCCGGTCACGGGGTCGGGGGCGACGACCCTGGTATCGAAGTTGATCAGATGGCTGTTCTTGGTGCTGGTGCCCTGCGCCGAGGCGATCCCGTGCGCGTCGTGGCAGGCCGCGCACGACGCCTTGGCGACCTCGACGTGTTCCTTGTGGGACGTGAACGACTCGTCGGCGAGAATGCTGCCGCGCTCGTGGCACCGGTAGCACAGGGCGTAGGCCTGGGCGCTCTCGGAGATGCGGTCAGCCGTCTCGTAGCGGGCCACCAGCACCGGGGCGAACGCCGATCCGTGTACACCGTCCGGTCCGCTGCCGCCGAACGACCGGCCCGTGTCAGACCCGTGGCAACTGCTGCAGTAGACCATGCTCCCGACCGTCCACCCCGGCTTGAGGCTCGGCACGCTCGCGCTCCGCCCCGGTGCCTCCACCGGGTGGAATGACACCGCGCTGGGGCTGAACTGCAGGCGCGTGTTGTTCTGGATCACCACCCGCGGCACCCACGGGCGGCGCGTGCTGCCGTCCGCGTGGCACTTGAAGCACACCTGGAACTCGTCCGTCGCCGCCTGTACCGCCGAGCCCGACGCGCTCATCCCGCTCACCCGCCCGAAGTCCCCGTGGATGTTCGGCGGCTGCCCCGTTCCGGGCGTCATCGTGTGCGGTTCGTGGCAGTCCGTGCACGCCACGTGATCGACGATCGGCTCCGGCGGATCGACGCGGCTGTTCGTGTCGTGCGTGAACACCTTCGACAGGTCCGCCGACACGTCCGGCGACCCCGGGTGCGATCCGTCGTGGCACCTCAGGCACGTCTCACGGATGGTCCCCCCGCGCAGCAGGTACGGTCCGCTGGGCGCCGTGTGCGGCTGGTGGCACGCGGCGCAATCCCCGTGCGACGCCACCGTCGTCGTGCCCACCTGGTGGCACGCCAGGCACAGCTCCGAGTTCGTGTTGCGCATCACCAGGAACTTGCCCAGCGAGTCGTTGTGGGCGTTGTGGCAACTCGTGCACTGCAACTCCGAGTTCGAGTCCAGCCTCACCGCCGGCGGCAGCATCGACGGATGCTTGATCTTCGGGTCCCGCGACGCCAGCGCCCCGTCGTACCGGAACGAGATCGGGTGGTCGTCCGACAGGTCCGTCCCCACGTTCGACGCCCCGGGCGGCAGCGTCGTGATCCCCGCCGCCAACGGGATCGGCGTGCCGCGCGACAGCACGCTCCCCAACGCGATTGTCCCGTCGTGGCACGACAGGCACATCTTCGACATGCCCGTGGGCTGCCCCGGCTGCGCCTCCAGCGTGCGGCTGGAATAGATCGTGTACGCCTCGACCGGCGTCGAACGGTTCCACAATGGCAGAATGGGCGAGGCGTTGTGAGGCGTGTGGCAGAAGATGCACACCTCCGGCTCGGCCGCCGCCCGGATCGGCCCCGGCCCTCCGGCGGAGAGGTTGTGCGGGCCGTTGACCACGCTGGTTGGCTGCGCCAGCCCCGCCGCCCCGGGTCCCCCGACCGCCCCCGCCGCGACCGCCGCCAGCAAGACCCTCATGGCTGGGCCCCCTTGGGAAGGTAATCGAAGACCTGGATCCGTCGGTTGTATGAATCCGCGATCCAGATGCGCCCGTTCGGGTCAACGTTGATCCCCGCGGGCAGCCAGAACTCGCCCGGGCCGTGTCCCTCGTGCCCGAAGGCCATTAGCAGCCTCCCCTCCGAGTCGAACACCTGGACTGCCTCGAAGTTGGCGTCCACGACGTACAGGTGGTCCTCGGCGTCCAGCGCGATCCCCTTGGGCTGCGAGAAGTACCCGGGCAGGTCGCCCTTCCTGCCGATCTGCCGTACCGGCTTGAGGTCCGCGTCGAACACCTGCACCCGGAAGTTGAGCGAATCGCTCACGTACAACCGCCCCTGCCGGTCCAGCACCACGTTCGTCGGGAAGTTGAACTGCCCCGGCTCCGAGCCGCGCTGCCCGATCCGGCTCAGCTCTTCCCCGTCGGCCGACAGCACGACGACTTGGTGCGCCCCCGCGTCGGCCACGAACAGCCGGCGTCCGGCCGAATCCACCGCCACCCCGCACGGCCGCTTGAGCGCCCTCTCGCCCAGCGTCCCCAGGTACCGCCCCTGGCCGTCGAACACGACCAGCACCCCGGCGACCGGATCGGACACCAGCAGCCTCCCCGCAGGGTCGAACGCCACCGCCACGGGCTGCGACAGCGGCGCCTGGTCCTTCGGCGGGCGCCACTGCTCGTAGCGCCGCCTCGCCAGGTCGAAGACGTGGACGAGCTGGTCGTTGCTGTCGGCGACGAAGACGCGGTCGTGCCCGTCGGTGCACACGGCCAGCGGCGACAGCATCGTGCGTGCCGGGTCTTTGCCGAACAGCATCTCCCCCAGGTTCTGTCCGAAGTTCCGTCCCGGCTTGAGGTCCTTGTCCGATGTGATCTGGCCCACGTACCGGATCCGGGCCTCGTCCGGCTCGGCGGGCCAGCGCAGCGACGCCGGCGGCTCGGGAAAGATCGTCCCAGGCGCCGAGCACCCGGCGCACGTCAGCGCCCCCGCCGCGGCGGCGCCGATGATCGCGTTCCTGTCGCGCCCGGTCCGTTGCATCCGCCTGAGCATATGTATCCCTCGCGCCGGAGCGCACCGCCGTCCTAGAAGTTGCGCCGGAACCCCACGAAGATGGTCTGGAACTGGTCGCTCTCGTTGTTGGAGTCGAGGACCGAGTTGTGGAAGGAGGCGAAGATCTCCGTCTGCCGCTTGTGCCAGTTCAGCTCGATCGACTGCTCGAACCCTCGCGTGCTGCCGACCAGGCGGTCGTGTTCGTCGCGGAAGATGAGCCTCACGTTCACGTCCAGGCTCGCGCCCAGGCGCGTGAACCACAGCCCCGTGATCCGGTTCAGTTCGACCCGGTTGTCCGGGTCGGTATACCGGATGTCCTCACGCGTCAGGTCCAGGCTCAGCCCCGACGCGCGTCCCAGGCGATGGTCGTAGCGGGCCGCCAGGCGCGTCGCGTCGAACGGGGCGATCGTGCTGTCGTGGTTCTCCTCCTCGGCCGTGAACGCCAGCCGCCCGATCCGGTACTCGGCCCCATAGCGCAGGATCCGCGCGTCGTCCAGCACGAACGCCGACGGTTCGTCGCTCGACAAGGCGTGCTCGATCTGCCGGTAGTTCACATACACGTCCAGCCCGCGCAGCATCCCCTGCTCGATCGAGTACCGTCCCGCCAGCGTGACCATCGCCGTGTCCGTCGTGTTCCCCGGCTCCGGCCCGATCTCGTACGTAACCAGCACCGTCTGGCCGTCGGCGATCGCCCCGCCCAGCACGCGCCGGATCTCCGTCCGGTCCGCGAACGTCTGCGCCGTGTAGTCCGCCCCCGGGACGAACACCCGCACGCCGCCCGCGTCTTTCACCACGATCGACGCCTCGAGCACGCGCCGGCGCGGGATCAGGATCGGCTGGGGATCGGCGAACGTGTGGCTCTCGTCGAAGATGGTGAGGGCGCCGCCGCGGGGCGAGTTGGTCTGGCGGTCCAGGCCCCCGCCGACGCTCGCCTGGAAGCGGCCGTAGGGCGCCTTCTTGGTGTACTCCAGGCCGGCGTTGGCGAAGATGTCGTCGCTGTCGAAGACGTCCTGTACCCGCAGAGCCCGCCCGCCAACGCTGGCGGTCGTCACGAGGCTCTCGAACAGGCGGTGCCGCAGCGACGCGGTGCCGCTGGCAAGGCGTTGCTGTTGGCCGGCGTTGGTCTGCTGCTCGAGGGACGTGTCGTAGCGGGTCTCGAAGCGGTCGGTGTGGCGCAGCCGCAGCGACTCGTCCCAGCGGACGCGCTCCTGGGCGAAGTCGCCCACCTGGCTGTAGTACCGCAGCGTCGAGCGCAGGTTGTGCTGGCCGTCGCGCCCGAAGTCCAGCGTGTCGATCAGCGACAGGTCGTGCCGATCGAACGCGTCGCTGAACCCCACCCCGCCCCCCCCAGCCCCGGACTGCGTCTCGCGGATGCTGTCGAACGTGTAGTCGATCGACAGGTGCTGGCGGTCGCTGAGTTTCAGATTCGTCTGGGCCGCCAGCGTGTCCTGGTCCAGGCGGTAGTCGAGCAGCCCCTGCGGATCCGACTGGTCCTGTTGCCGATGGAAGTACTGCACCGTCGTCGGGGCCGTCTCCGAGCGGACGTCGATGATGGCGCCCGTTTCGCTCGTCGTCGAGTCCAGCGACGGCGAGAACTCGCGGTCCAGCAGCGACTGGTCGCGCCGCGAATACACCAGGATCGGCACGCGGCTCTGACCCAGGATCAGCGCACTGACGTCGTAGAGGTTCTCGAAGGCCGTCTGCCGTTGGCTCGTCCCTCCGCCCGGCCCGTCGCTGGCAAAGTCCGTGTCCTCCAGCAGCAACTGCACGTCCACGTTCAGGTCCACCAGGTTGCGGTGACCCAGGTACGCCTCGGTGGACAGCTCCAGCCGCGGGCGCAGCAGGAGTTCCTTGTCCGTCGTCGCGGGTCCGTCGGCAGGCCGGCGCTCGTCCCTGCGATCGCGCACCTCGAAGCCCAGCGACCCGCCGAAGCGGTGCAGACGCAGCCAGCGGAACTCCTCACGCGGGCCCCCGACGACGACCGGTCCCTCTTCCGGAGGCGCCTGGGCCCGCGCCTCGCTGACCCACCCCCCCCACCAACCCCCCCACGCGCACGCCCCCAGGGCGATGGCGGCACCGATCGATGGCTGGCGTTCTCGTCGGCGCACGGGGTGGCGTCACCTCGCCGGTTCGGCGGTAGGAGTGGGGGCCGCGGACGTAGAGGGAGTCGTCGGCGCGGTGGAGGATGGAGGGGGGGAAGTCGTGGGCGGTGGGGGGGTGGGCTGACCTGGGCGGCCGGGCTGAGCCGTGGCTTCACGAATGAAGTACGGGCGCGTTCCACCGTGCCCCGAGTGGCACTCCAGGCAGCTCCGCGCCGCGTCCGCGTGCGCGGGCGTCCGCCGCGTGCTCAGCGTTCCCGGCACATGGCACTGCGAGCACACGTCCCGCGCCGGCGCCTTGAGCAGCGACGCGTACGCCGACTCGTGCGGCGTGTGGCACCACAGGCATGCCCCCGCGGCGACCGGGCAGTGCATCACCGCGTACTCCGTCGGTTTCTCGCCGTGACACTTCAGGCACAGCGCCGAGTCGTTCACGGTCAACTGGAACCGCGAGACGTGGCACGACGCGCACTTCTCCTCCGCGTACGGCTTGTGCACCGCCACGATGGCCGCCTGCGCCGGCCCGGCGCCCAGCCCCCCGCCGGCCGACCGCCGCACCGGCGCGTTCGGGTCCGGCACGCCGTCGAAGAAGAAGCTCAGCACCCGGTAGTTCTTCTCGACCGAGCACCCCGGCCACAGCACCGCCAGGCACGCCACAGCCGCCAGCGCCACGGCCAGCGCCCGGCGCCCGCTCCTGCACCACGCGCGGCTTCTCAGCGCATCATCCACGACGCCACCTCGCGTTCGCCCCCGCTAGTCGGGCTTCTTCGGCTGGGGCTTCTCGTCGGCTTTGGCCTCCTCCGGCGGCGGCTCGCCCATCGGTTGACCCGCGGGCGACATCATCTTCAGCGACTCCTCGTTGACGCCCACGCCCGCGGGAATGGACGCTGCCGCCGCAGCCAGGTCCGCCGCCGTATACCCCTTCTTGACTGTCCCCAGCGCGTACACGCCGACCTTCTGGTCGCCGAACTGGTTCGTCACGACGATCAGCCGCTTGGCGTCGAAGCCCGGATGGATGTCCTCCTTGAAGTACTCCAGGCCCTCCTCGCTCACGCAGATCCCCGCCGGCAGGTTCATCGAGCCGGGGAAGTTGCCCGCGGCCCCGAAGTGCATGAGCAGCCGGTTCTGGTCGTCGAACATCTGCACGTTCTGGAACGCCGCGTCCACCACGTAGACGATGCCATCGTTGTCCACGGCGATGTGCTTGGGCCTGATGAACGCGCCCGCGAAGTCGCCCATCGAGCCGGTCCCCGACAGGAAGTTCCCCTCGGGCCCGAACTTCTGCACGCGGCAACGCATCATGTCCACCACATAGAGGTTCCCCTGCTTGTCCGTCGAGATACCCAGCGGCACGCGGAACTGCCCGTCCCCGTCGCCGACGGCCCCGACGCTGTCCAGGCGTTTGCCGTCGCGCCGGTCAAAGACCTGCACGACCTGAGCGTTCAGATCGGCCGCGTACAGCCGGTCGCCGTGAACCGCCAGCGCCACCGGCCTGAACTTCTCGAAGCCAAACACCCTCGAGTACCGCTCCGACAGGTCGTACACGAAGACCGCCCCCCGCCCGTTGTCGGCCACGTAGATCATGCCGTCGTCGGCCACGGCCACGGCCACGGGATGCTCGAGCTGGTTGAGGCCGCTGACGCCGACCAGCCGCGTCTGCTTCTTCTTCAGGTCCAGCACCACCAGGGCCTTGGCCCGCATATCGCACACGTAGATCTTGCCGTCGTGCATCGCCGCCCCGTACGGCTTGTTGATCGCCGCGGCCTTCACCCCTTCTTTGCCGAATACCAGGCTTTCCAGAATGCCGGACTTCACCGGGGCGACGTCGTCGCTGCTGCTGAAACTCTTGAGGAACTGCACCCGGGGCTCGTCCGGGAACTGTGGCCAGAAGGCGTACGAGCCCTTCGCTGCTCCGGTCTGCGCCGCATGGGGCGCCGAACTGCACCCCAGAGCACAGACCGTCACGGCCAGCCCAAGGGCCAGCCCGAGCCGTTCGGCGGGCCGACTTGCGACGTGGATTCGAGGCGAAGACATGCTGGACTCCCTTCGCGTGGCGCCAGGATACCAACAAACCGGATGCCAGGGTCTCGTAAGATCGGTCGCCCAACTCCCGCGCCCCACGCGCCGGCACGCCGCCCAAAAAGCCACCCGCCCCGACCCTGTCGAGCGGACAGGCGCGGGGCGGCGGCACCGAACTCTCTCGGATCCCCCGCTTACTTGATGTGGCACGTCAGGCACACAGCGCTGCCGGCGTTGCTGAACCGCAGCATGTGCCCGTAGTTGCCCCTGTTGTGCGGATCGTGACAGGTCTTGCAGCCCACCACATACTGCGTCACCGCGTTGGGATCGACCCACGCGTACAGACTCAGCGTATGCCCGCCGAAGACGACTCTGTGGTTGGCGTCCTGTGGGTTGAACGACGTGCTCGGGGCAGTCGGATAGATCGCCATGCTGCCGATCGGGTGATCGTCCCTCAAGTCGGTGCCGATCAGACCGGCCGGCGGCATGAAGTTCTCGCCCACGGTGCCGCCGAAGCTGTCCAGGGCAACGGTCCCGTCGTGGCACGACATGCACAGCCGGCTCACACGGTCCAGGTCCACCGCCGCGCTCCCGGTGGTCCCATCAAAGAGCGTGTAGGTTGCGTTGGTCAACTCGTGGTTCCACAACCTCCCCGCAGTCGGGTTGGCAAAGTGCGGGGTATGGCACGGCAGGCAGATCTCGCCCCGAGACCAAGCGAACGAACTGAAGTTGTGGTCCGAGAGCGCGATCTGGCCAAAGGCGCTCGACGCCGACAGCCCCACGACCGCCGCGGCTCCGAGCCAGACGTTCCGGTTACCGTTCACTGAACACCTCCGTTTCGTTTCCGCGGCAGTGGGTCGCCGCTTGTTAGCGCTTTGCGGCCGGGTACGCTCCGGCACGCCCTCATGGCCTTGGCACCGGCACACACCAAAAAGCAATCCACGTACCAAGAGTGACCGACGGAGACCCGCCTAGAAGGGCCAAAATCGAGGGTGTTACTCCCCCTTGGACCCCACCCCTCCCATGCATAGGAAACCGCATGGGCGTCCCACTCTCGCCCCTTGGAGCCCTCCCCCCAACTCCCGACCGAACGACGCGTTCGCCGGCGGCGCCCTCGTCAAACGTGACTCTCGCTGCTCGAATGCTTGTCCTGCGCGGCGCAGCGATGGGATTCCCGCGTTCAAGATCTGCCCGCGCCGCCGAATCTCGTCCCTGGGATCGCAGGGCGCCGCGCCTCATCCTGACCTGCGAATCCAGGCCGCCCTACACGATCCCTGAGTCCATGTTCGGCGCAGCCAAGCCCTACGGCCGATGGCCCCCGTGGCACCGTGGTTGCTTCCAGCTACCTCGGGAAGGACTAGCCGATGGCCTGCGCCAGGACGAAACTGATTGTCGGTGGTCTCGTGATGGCGGGCGCGGTCACGTACCTCGCTGTGGCCGGTGTCAAGTCGGGCTGGACCTACTACCTTGACGTCGACGCCTTCCTCCTGAACCCCGCGTGCCAGGCCCAGCGGACGCGCCTGCACGGTGAGGTCAGCACCGACGCGCTGGACCTCCGCCCCGGCGAGCTCTTCGTTCGCTTCGACCTGCTCGGTCGGAGCGGCCGTGTGCCCGTCGCCTACAAAGGCCCCATCCCCGACCTGTTCCGACCCGGCCGCCAGGTCGTGGTCGAGGGAACGCTTGATGCCGCCGGCATATTCCAGGCTGACACGCTCCTGACCAAGTGCGCAAGCAAGTACATGGAGGACCGCGCCGGACCACCCGAGGCCCGAACGGCGACACCACAATGACCGCGCTGGTCGGAAACCTCAGCCTCGGCGCCGCCGTTCTCTCCGTGGCCGCGGTGCTCCTGGCCTGTCTCGCCGCGGCTCGGCTGGATGGCCGCGTGTGCCTGTTGTGGGCACGGCGCGGGATGGTCGCGATCGCCGCGATGCTCACAATCAGTTGCGCCGCCCTGCTCGCCGCTCTGGTCAGCAGCGACATGCGGTTCGCCTACGTCGCCAACGAGACCTCGCATTCCCTCCCAACCGCCTACAAGATCGCCGCCTTCTGGTCCGGCCAGGAGGGCAGCCTGCTCCTGTGGGGCTGGCTCGTGGCTCTCATGGGCGCCGCCGCCACGCTCGGCCGACGCCGGCTCGGCGCCCCAGGCGAGGCCGCCACCATCGGCACGCTCGCCGCCGTCTGCGGGTTCTTCGTGGCACTCCTTGTGCTTGCGGCCAACCCATTCCGCCTCACGCCAGGGGTGATTCCCTCCGACGGGCGCGGCCTTAACCCCATGCTCCAGAACCCCGCGATGGTCGCTCACCCGCCCCTCCTCTTCCTGGGCTACGCCGGGTTCACCGTCCCCTTCGCCATCATGCTCGGCGGCCTGGTCGGCCGGCGGTCCTGCGCGGCGTGGGCCGCCGAGATGCGCCGCTGGGCCTTGACCGCCTGGCTCTTCCTCGGCTCGGGCATCGTCGTCGGGGCCTGGTGGGCGTATGTGGAACTCGGTTGGGGCGGGTACTGGGCCTGGGACCCCGTCGAGAACGCCTCGCTCCTGCCCTGGCTCACCGGCACGGCGCTGCTCCATTCCTCCACCATCGTCACCCAGCAGCGCGGCATGTTCAAGGGTTGGACCGCCGCCCTCACCGCCGCGACCTTCGTTCTGTGCATCGTCGGCACCTACCTGACCCGCAGCGGCGTCATCGATTCCGTTCACGCCTTCGGTCGGTCCGCCGTCGGCGCGTACTTCCTCGCGTTCCTCGGCGTCCTGGTGACCGTCAGCCTCGGCGTCCTCGTCGCTCGACGCGACCTGCTCCGGCCCCGGACGAGGATCGAGAACATGCTCGGGCGCGAGGGCATGTTCCTCGTCGCCATCGTCCTGCTCGCCGCGATGGCGGTCGCCACCCTCATCGGCACCGTCTTCCCGCTGATCAGCGGCCTCTTCCTCTCCCACCCGCTCACCGTCGGCAAGGGCTTCTACAACACACTTGTCGTGCCGATGGGCGTTGTCACCGTCGCCGTTATGGCCCTGGCCCCACTGCTGATCTACGGCCGGGCCGCGGCCGGCGCGCTCGGGCGCGGCCTGATCGTTCCGCTGGCCATCGCGGCCCTCGTCCTTGCCGCCGGGCTCGCCCTGGGTCTGCACAACCCCATGGCCATGGCCTGCCTGGCTGTCGCGGTCGTGGGCGTGTCGGCGATGGCTCTGAGCCTGGCGAGGGAAGTCCGATCGCAAGGAGCCCAAGCGGGGTTCGGCCCGATCCTCGGCACGCTCCGCCTGATCGACGCCAACCACCGGCGCTATGGCGGCCAACTGGCCCACCTGGGAGTCCTGATCCTTGTCCTCGGTGTTGCCGGCTCCAGTCTTTTCAGCGTCAACAAGACGTTCACGATGCACCCCGGCGATTCCGTCCGCGTCGGACGCTACTCACTCCGTCTGGATCAGGTCCGCCAAGTCCCCGCCGACAACTACGCCGCCGTCGAAGCTTCCCTCACGCTCGCCGCGCCCGACGGATACGCCACCACGCTGACGCCGCAGCGGCGCTTCTACGCCAACGCCGAGGACGCCGCCAACGAGGTCGCCATCCGCACCACCTGGCGTGAGGATCTGTACGTCGTCCTCGCCGGATGGCAGGACCAGGGACGCACCACCGCCATCCAGGTCTTCATCAACCCGCTCACGTCGTGGATCTGGATCGGCGCGATCCTGACGGCCGCCGCCGCCGTCTTCTGCCTTCTGCCCAGGCTCATGCCCAGGGTGCGCACCGGGGACGCGACCACGCCAACGTCCGCGCGTTCGAGGTGTGCCCGGGCGCTCCGTCCCGTCAACGCCGACTGGCCCGGCGGGCTCGAGGAGGCCGCCTCGTGACCCGCTTACCGCGCGGCCTAGGCGCCAACGGGCCCGGTTCTGCGGGCGGCCATGAGGAGGCAAGACGTGCGGCGCTGAGGCCGCGTGAGAGTGCTCGATGATGATGTGGACACGCATGCCCAACCAGCCGCCCGCCAACGCCGTCCGCCTGCCGCCCTCCGGCCCCGACCCGGCCGCGAGCGCTCTGGGCCTCGGCAAGCAGATCGACGATCGGTCGGTTCTGTCGTGCATCAACCTCGACATTCCGCGCGGGTGCTTCGTCGCGCTGCTCGGGGCTAACGGCGCGGGCAAGAGCACGCTGCTCAAGGTCCTGGCCACGCTCACGCCGCCGTCCACAGGCTCGCTCGAACTATTCGGACTTCCGGTAGCGCGCCACGGCTCCTCCCTCCGGGCCCGCATCGGCATGATCGGCCACCAACTGATGCTCTACCGCGACCTGTC
>JBGPGM010000012.1:0-13144 GCA_041483855.1 Phycisphaerae bacterium
CACCCCCACCCTGTTCCGGGTCCTCTGTCCCCTATCTTCCCCCCGCCCGCGCCAGCGACCACAGCAAGTCCGCGTGCCGCTGCGATGCCCCCTGGTGCGCCCGGATGCAGGCCCGCCCTCGCTCCCCCAGCGCCCGCCGCCGCGCTGGATCGGAGAGCAACCCGCCCACGTGATGCCCCACCTCCGCGCCGGAACAAACAACTATTCCCTCCGCGCCCCGGAACGCCTCCACGATCGTCCCGAAGTCCCCGTACGCCGGGCCGATGATCGTCGCCTTGCCCAACGCGATCGGCTCGATCGGGTCCGACCCGTGTAAGCCGAAGAACGAACGCCCCACCACCGCCACATCCGCCAGCGCGTACGCCGCCCGAAGTTCCCCGATCGTGTCCAGCAGGAACCGCCCCGCCGACGCCGAACCCCGACCCCGCCCGTCCCCGCCCGCTGCTGAAGAAACCACCGACCGCCGCACGCACCCCGGCAACGCCGCCGCGGCCTCATCGAACCGCTCCGGCCGCCGCGGCGCGCACAACAGTTGCACCTCCGGCCCCGCCGCCAGGCACGCCGCGTGCATCAGCGCTTCCTCGTTCTCCGCCGCCGACTGCCCCGGCCCCGTCGAACCGGCGACCACCAGCGGCCGGCCCCGGTCGATCCCCAGCGCCGCGCCCAGCGCGTCCGCCCCGGCCACCGAATCCGCGATCGCCGCCGCGTCCCACTTCATCGAGCCGGTCACCGTGCAGCGGTCTGCCGGCACTCCCATGGCGATGAACCGCTCCGCGTACGTCTCGTCCTGGACCGCCGCGCCGTCTAAGGAGGCAAAAGTGGAACGCAGGAACGGCCTCAACCGCCTGTACCCCTTGAACGATCGCGACGACAGCCGCCCGTTGATGACCGCGACCGGGATGGACCTCCGCCGGCAGGCGCGGATGAACGTAGGCCAGAGTTCCAGTTCGACCAACGCCACCGCATCGGGGCGGACGGCGTCAAGGAACCGGCGCACGGCGAAGGAGAAGTCGAGCGGGTACCGCACCACCGGCACCCGCGCCGCGCCCGTGCCGCCGCCGAACAGCTCGCGGGCCCGCGCGATCCCCGTGTCGGTCCCGACGGAGATCACCACCTCGGCGTGCGCCGTCAGCAGCGGCACGAGCGACCGCAGCGCGCCGACTTCCCCGACGGAAACGGCGTGGATCAGCAGCCGCGGCCGCCCCGCCGCCGCGCCCGGCAGCGGCGCGGTGCGCCCGAATCGAGCGGGCCAGTCGGCGCGGGCCTTGCGGGACCACACGGGGGCGGTCAGCAGGCCGGCCAGGGCGTAGAGAGGGTCGAGCATGTTCATGCGGACGGCGTCTGTCGGGAACCAAGCCAATGGGCAGGCCGGGACTCGAACCCGGGACCCTTCGCGTGTAAAGCGAATGCTCTGGCCAACTGAGCTACCCGCCCGTGCGACCGTTCCTCCCTGGCAGGCCAGGATGCAAAGGATAGCGCCCGGCGCGCTATCCTGTCGGCCCGCCGATCGCGCGCCCGTCCCCTCGAACCAGGCCGCAGATGCATGCACACGGCACGCTTCACCGTCATCGCCCCCGAGTGTGTCCGGATGGAGTACTCCCCGCCGCCGGGCGGGCGGTTTGTTGATCCGCCCACCGTGTTCGCGGCCCATCGGGCCAAGGGGCTCCCGACCCACCTGGTCGGGCCGACGGACCCCGAGTGCGTCATCGAGACGGGGCGGATGGTGGTGCGCTACCGGCCCAACGGGCGCCCGTTCGGCCCGGACAACCTCGGCGTGGAGGTGCGGGGCGCCCCGGAAGCCGTGCGCTGGCAGCCCGGCATGGTCAGCCGGCGCAACCTGGGCGGAGCCCTTCAGACGCTCGACGGCGTGCGCGGGCGCATGCCGGTGGACGACGGGGTCCTGTCGCGAGACGGCTGGTACCTCGTCGACGACTCCAAGGGCCACATCCTCACTCACGAGTGGGTCGGGCCGCGCGAGCCGGGGGCGGGCGGAGCGGGGGGTGCGGCGGGGGGGGGAACCGACTGGTACCTCTTCGGCTACGGCGACGATTACGCGGCGGGGCTGCGGGCGCTGACGGCGGTGGCGGGGGCGGTGCCGATGCCGCGCCGCTACGCCCTGGGGTCGTGGTACTCGCGCTACTGGCCGTACACGAGCGCCGAGTTCAAGCGGATCGTGGCGGAGTACGAGCACCACGGTTTCCCGCTGGACATCATGGTGTTGGACATGGACTGGCACCGCCAGGGATGGACGGGCTGGTCGTGGAACCGCGCGCTGCTGCCCGACGTGGAGGACCTGCTCAAGTGGTTCCACGAGCAGGGCTTGTTCGTGACGCTGAACCTGCACCCCGCGGAAGGCGTGGGGCCGCACGAGGACGCCTACGAGGCGTTCATGCTGGCGCTGGGCGAGGATCCGTCATCGCGCCTGACGCTGCCCTTCGACGCGGGGAGCAAGCATTACATGGAGGCGCTGTTCCGGCGCGTGCACGAGCCGCTCGAGGACAGCGGCGTGGACTTCTGGTGGCTCGACTGGCAGCAGGCCCGCTACACCCGCTCGATCCCGGACCTGGAAAACCTGCGATGGCTCAACCTGCTGTACTACCGGCACACCTCGCGCCACGGGACGCGCGGCATGTCCCTGAGCCGCTGGGCGGGGCTGGGGGACCACCGCCACCCGATCCATTTCTCCGGCGATGCGCACACGGGCTGGGCGTCGCTGGCGTTCCAGGTGCCGTTCACGGCGATGTCGGGCAACGCGGGGTGTTTCTTCTGGTCGCACGATATCGGCGGGCATTACGGACCGCGGAACGAGGAAGCGACGGCGCGCTGGGTGCAGTTCGGGGCACTGAGCGCGGCGTTGCGGCTGCACTCGGCGCGGTCCGAGGCGCTGGACCGGCGGCCGTGGACGTACGAACCGCGGTACCTCGAGTCGATGCGCCGCGCGTTTGCGCTCCGGTCCGAGTTGATGCCGTACATCTACACGGCGGTGCGGGCGTGCCACAGCGAGTCGCTGCCGCTGATCCGGCCGATGTACCTCCAATGGCCCCGCGCCGAGGCATCGTACCGATCGGGGCAGCAGTACTTACTGGGCGAGCACCTGCTGGTGGCGCCCGTCGTCGGGCCGGGGATGGGGCCCAGGCGGGTCGGGGTTCAAGCGGTGTGGGCGCCCGGCGAAGCGAGCAGCAGAGCCGCCGGGCAGCAGGGCAAGGAGTCGGAAGGGCCGGGGGCGGACGCCGGGACCGGAGGGGAGGCGTGGTACAACTGGTTCACGGGGGAACGGTACGAGGTCGGCGGCGAGGCGCTCGTCGCGGCGGAGATCGACGAGGTCCCGCTGCTGGCGGCCGGTGGGGTGCTTGTCCCGACGCGCCCACCGACGCTGCGGATGACCACCGAGCCGGTGGGTGAACTGGTGCTGCGGTGCTTCCCGGGAGTCGCGGGTCGGGTGTATGCGAGCGGGTTCTACGAGGATGACGGGACCACCCGAGAGTACGAGAAGGGCGCCTACGGCCTGACGCGCCTGCGAGCGGCGTGGCAGGCGGACGGCGTGCGCGTCGAGATCGACGGGATGGAGGGGCAGTTCGACGGCCAGGTCGCCCAGCGGTCGTACGTCGTCGAGGTGGCGGCGATCGGGGCGGTACACGAGGCCGTCGTAGATGGGCGCGCATCGCCCCCTCCCGAGACGGAGTTCGACGCGGCGCGCGGCGTGGCGCGCGTGCGCGCGGCGGCGCGGCCGGTTCACGAACCGGTCGTCATAGAGGTGCGGTTCGCGCCGGCCGACCATGGGGCTGTGGCGGAGCGCCACCGGGCGCGCAGGATCGGCGCGGCGTTGGGCGAGGCCGCGACGGGGATGACCGCGCGACAGGTGCTGGCAGCGGAATGGGCTCGGCGGGGGAGAGGGGGGCGCGGGCATGGTGAATGGGTCGAAGGCGGCTGGGCCCAGGTGCTGGCGATCGTCGGGGGGATCGGGCTGCGCGAGGGCGGGCCCGACGAGGCAGGCTGCCGGTTCTTCAACTCGATCGGACTCGTGGATGATGGGAAGGTCGCGGCGACCGTCCTTGACCGCGTGGGCGGGAGCGAGCGGGTCGTGGCCCGGCATGAACTGGTCGTGCCCGCGGCACGGGCCGGCCTGATACCGGCCCCGGGCGCGGACCTGGCCCTGCCCGAGCTGGGGCTGCGAGCGTCGCGGATCGTGCGGGCGCAGTTCAGCGTCGTCGGCGAGCCGATGGCGGTGTCTCTGGAGGTGCTGTCCCGCACGCGGCCGTTGGGCGCATGGCTTGTCGCGGGCCCGTTCGCGTTCGATCCGACGGTGATGATCTCTCGCCAGCACTACGGGCCCGAGCAGCGGCCGTTCAGCCCCGATGCCAAGTACCCCACAACGATGGGTGAGCACGTTGGCTGGCGAGGGGGCGTTTCCGGGGAGATCGCGCTCGGCGGGCAGACGTGGACGGTGGACCTGCGCCGCATGTTCGGCGGCCGCGCGGGGGCGGGGCTGGCGTACGGCGTCACGCACGTGTACTCGGCGCGGCGCCAGCGGGCCCGGCTGGTGATCGAGTCGGGTGACCGGGTCGAGACGTGGTTCAACGGCCAGAAGGTCTTCTCGATGGATGCGATGGAATCGGTCGATGACGGCGGGGCGGATGTCGAACTCAATCCCGGGTGGAACCGGATCCTGATCAAGACCAGTGAGGGCGGAGGCGGGTGGGGTTGGCGGGTGAGCCTTCAGGGCCCGGACCCGGTGCGCGAATCGGCGACGGGGACCGACCCGGCATGAGATGGCCAGGCCGCGATCAGGGAGGTGAAGGCGCCAATGGCCTGAGCGACTCGAACTGGTCCGTGTCGACCATCAGGACGCCGACGTGCCGGTGGTGGGCGAACACGATGGCGCGCTGGCCGTAGCGCCGCGCCAAGTCGAGCGCGGCCTTGCGCCCGATTCGCTCGACCAGCAGACTCGGCTCCCGCCACGGCGGCGTGCCCGCCGGCGATTGGCCCTCGGCGGGGTGATGGGTGAATCCCGCGGCCTGGATGTCCCGGACCAAATCGTCCTGGCGGCGGAGGTTCTCGGCGTCGGGCAGCGGCGTCGATCCGGGGTTGGACGCGGTGATGATGGCCCAGGGCTGGGGGAAGGGTAGTTCGACGGGGGTGGCCAACCGGCCGGCGGAGACCCGGAACGTGAACGCGTAGGGGACCCCGCGCCGGTTTACCGCGTAGATCGCGGAGCGGTAATGCGCATTCGGGGACACCGGGTCTGCGGGCATCCGTGGAGGGTACCCGGCGCCAAGCCTGGGGGTTGGCGGCCTTGGGGGCGCGCGCGCCGGTCTACGATTCGGCGATGCTGTCGGGGTCGCGATCGAGCAAGCAACGCTTCCTGGACTACGTGCGGCACTTCAGGGCCAACGAGGGCAAGAAGCGGCGGTCGGGGCCCCAGGGCAAGGGCGTGGGCGCAGGGGGCGCGTCGGCCGTCGGCCCGGGGGACAACGGCGTGCTGGCGCCGGAACTGGCGGCGGGGGTCAAGGAACGCGCCAAGTGGCGCCGGGGCCGGTCGTTCTGGCGGTTGTTCAGCCGGTTCTGGGGCCTGCTGCGCGGACACCGGGCGGTGGTGATCGCGTCGATCGGGACGCTGACGCTCTCGACGCTGATCGGCTTGGCCACGCCGGCCTCCACGAAACTTGCCATCGACTACATCCTGACCAACCACCCGGGGCCCACGGGCCTCCCGCCCTGGCTGGGCCTGGGTGAGAACCGCAAGGTCCTGCTGGCGTGGCTGACGGCGGGCCTGTTCGCCGTGACGCTCACGAGCATCAGCGTCGCCCTGTGGGGCCGCTGGCAGATGACGCGGATCAACAAGCGCGTCCAGGCGCACCTGCGCCGGCGGGTCTTCGAGCAGGCCGTGAACCTGCCGCTGCACCGGGTGTACGCGATGAAGTCCGGCGGCGTGGCCAGCGTGCTGCGCGAGGACGTCAATGGGGCGGGCGACCTGGTGTTCCAGTTGCTGTACAACCCCTGGCGGGCGATCGTGCAGCTGACGGGCACGCTGGTCATCCTGGCGAGCGTGGACTGGCGGCTGCTGCTGGGCTCCCTGGCGGTGATCCCGGCGGTGTACTACACGCACAAGGCGTGGATCGGGCGCATCCGGCCGGTGTTCCGGGATATCCGGGCCGCGCGCGAGCACGCCGACGCCGGCGTGACCGAGGCCTTCGCCGGGATGCGGGTGGTGCGGGCGTTCGCGCGCCAGCGCGGCGAAGGGGCGCGGTTCCTCAAGAACAACCACTTCATCACGCGCCAGGAGTTGATGGCCTGGTGGACCTCGCGCCTGCTGGAACTGGGCTGGGAGATGCTCCTGCCGCTGGCGTCGGTGGGGCTGCTGCTGTACGGCGGCTCGCGGGTGGTCGACGGGTCGCTGACGATCGGCGATCTGATGATGTTCTCGGCGTACCTGCTGATGCTGCTGGGGCCGCTGGAACTCCTGACGGGCAACGCGATCGCGGTGCAGACGAACCTTGCCGCGCTGGACCGGCTGCTGGACCTGCTGGAGGAGCCGCACGAGTTCGCCGAGGCGGCGCGGGCCGGCGGGGCCATCGCCGTGTCCAAGGAAGCGACGCGCGGGGCGGTGAGCATCCGGGGCGTCTCGTTCAGTTACCCCGGGCACACGGAGCGGGTGCTGTCGGACGTGGACCTGGAGGCCGAGCCGGGGCAGACGGTGGCGCTGGTCGGGCCCAGCGGCTCGGGCAAGACGACGCTGTGCAACCTGGTGGCCCGCTTCTACGACCCCACCGAGGGGGCGATCCTGCTCGACGGCGTGGACCTGCGCCGCATCAAGGTGAGCAGTTACCGTCGCCTGCTGGGCGTGGTCGAGCAGGACGTGTTCCTCTTCGACGGCACGGTGACGCAGAACATCGGCTACGCCCGGCGCGACGCGACCATGGACCAGATCCAGGCCGCCGCGCAGGCCGCCAACGCCGACGAGTTCATCGCCCGGCTGGAGCGCCGGTACGACACACTGATCGGGAGCGCGGCGTGCGCCTGTCGGGCGGGCAGAAGCAGCGGATCGCCATCGCCCGGGCCCTTCTGGCGGACCCGCGGATCCTCATCCTCGACGAGGCCACGAGCAACCTGGACAGCGAGAGCGAGGCGCTGATCCAGCAGTCCCTGGCCGTGCTCATGCGCGGGCGCACCTGTTTCGTCATCGCCCACCGGCTGAGCACCATCCGGCACGCGGACGCAATCGTCGTGCTGGAGCGCGGCCGGGTGCTGGAGACGGGCACGCACGAGGAACTGGCCGCGCGCGAGGGCCGGTATTGGGAGATGCTCCGGCTGCAGCTCCACCAGGCCGAGGACCAGGCCGACGTGCCAGCGAAGGACGACTAGCCGGGCCTATCGTTGAGGCCAGCCGGTGGGGGGCCAGGAGCCCGCGATGAGTGCGCAAGCGGTAGAAACGGTATCGGCTTACGACGAGTTGTGCACGCTGCTCAAGGAGGCGGCGACGCTGGGATCGGTGGGCTCGCTGCTGGGCTGGGAGCAGGAGACGTACATGCCGCGCGCCGCCGGCGAGCACCGGGCGGAGCAGATGGCGCTGATCTCCGGGTTGGTGCACGACCGCGTGACCTCGGCGCGGATCGGCGAACTGATCGGCGCGTGCGAGGCCGACGACGACGTGGTGGGGGAGCCGGTGAGCGAATCGGCGGCCAACGTGCGCGAGATGCGCCGGGACTACGACCGCGAGACGAAGCTGCCCAAGTCCCTCGTCGAGGAACTGGCCCGCGTGGGCAGCCTGGCTCAGGAGGCATGGAAGGAGGCCCGCGCGGCGTCGGACTTCGCCCGCTTCGCCCCGCTGCTGGAGCGCATGGTCGGCCTCGTCAAGCAGAAGGCCCAATGCTGGGGAGTCCCCAAGGGGGGCGAGCTGTACGACGCGTTGCTCGACGAGTACGAGCCGGGTATGCGGGCCGCCACGCTCGACGCCATCTTCTCGCCGCTGCGCAAACGGCTGTCGGCGCTGATCGCCCAGGTGGGCGCGGCGGGCGGCGCTCCGGATTCGACGGTGCTGGAACTGGACATCCCCCCGGCCAAGCAGGAGGCGTTCGCACGGTCCGTGCTGGAGGCGATGAGGTTCGACCTCAACGCAGGGCGGCTCGACCGCAGCGCCCACCCCTTCTGCTCCGGCATCGCCCCCGGCGATACGCGACTGACGTTCCGCTACGCCAAGGAGGGGTTCCTCGAGCCTCTCTACGGCGTGATGCACGAGGCGGGGCACGGGCTGTACGAGCAGGGCCTGCCCAAGGCGGACAAGTTCGGCCAGCCGCTGTCCCAGGCCATTTCGCTGGGCATCCATGAGAGCCAGTCGCGCATGTGGGAGAACTTCGTCGGGCGCAGCCGCGACTTCTGGGAGTGGGCCTTCCCCAAGGCCCGCGCCGCCATCGGCCCGATCATGGACCAGTTCGATGCGCAGACGATGTACCGCGCGGCCAACATCGTCAAGCCCAGTTTCATCCGCGTCGAGGCGGACGAGGCGACGTACAACCTGCACGTCATGCTGCGGTTCTCCATCGAGCGGGCGATGCTGCGCGGTGACCTGGCCGTCAAGGACATCCCCGCGGCGTGGAACGCGCAGTTCGAGCAGATGTTCGGCCTGAAGGTCCCCGACGACCGGCGCGGGTGCCTCCAGGACGTCCACTGGTCATTCGGGGCCATCGGCTACTTCCCCACGTACACGCTGGGCAACCTGTACGCGGCCCAGTTGTGGGAAACGATCAACGCGCAGATCCCGGACCTGGGCAAGCGGATCGCGCGTGGCGACTTTGCCGCGCTCAAGGCGTGGCTGAACACGAACATCCACGTGCACGGCCGGCGGTACCGGGCGGCGGAGCTGTGCCAGATGCTTACCGGCAAGCCGCTGAGCGCCGACCCGCTGATGCGCCACCTGGAAGGGAAGTTGCGCCCGATCTACGGGATCTAGACGCGCCCCGAGCCAACAGTGGCCTGGAGGCGCGGCGCTACTCCAGCGTCTCGCCTTCGCGCGGCGTGGCCGGCGCGTACGAGTACATCTTCTGGATCGGCGGCGAGTAGATGTGCATCGTGATCAGGTCCGCGCCAGCGCCCTGCATGTTGGCCACCTGGTGGATGTCGCTGTCCTCGGCCGAGCAGATGTAGCCCACGGGCATGGCGGTCGTGGACACCGGGCAGACCACGCCCGCGGCCGTCATCGTGTAGCGGATCTCGGTGCCCATGCCCTCGACGATCCTGAAGGCGCAGGAGCAGCCGCGGTGGTCATGAATGGGCGTGACATCACCGCTGCGCCAACAGAGGGCGAGCAGCTCATACCATGGCGAGCGACTGATGGTATTGCGCCGATATCCGCGGGTGCCGAACAGACACGCGGCCTCGATGTCCTGGCTGGTGACGGCGGCCTGGCCCAGGAGGCGCTCCAGGACGGCCAGGTCGGCGCGGGCGGTGAGCGAGTCCAGGTACGCCAGCAGGGGCGCGAGCCTGGGGAACTGGACGGCGGGTTTGACGTCGGGCTTGGCCGCGGGGACGGTGGTGGTGGTCATGGTGACGGCCCTTGACTTACGACGCGCCATGATACCACACAGGTCGGTCCGGCAGACGGGAGGGATGCGGTTTTCGGGCGAGTTTCGGGGTTAGAGGACGCGCCCACCCGGGGGTGGGTCCGTCCGACCGGGGCGTCGGCGAATGGAGCGGCCGGGCGGCGCCTCAACCCGCGGCTGTTTCGGCCTTGAGCGCCCGCGCCAGGTAGCGGTACTGCTCGATCGAGTTGTACGCCTGCGCCGAGACGCGTACGTAACGCGTCGGCGGGCCGGGGAACGGCACGATGGGAACCTGGATGCCGTGGTTCCCGATCAGCCGGTCCTGGAGCGGATCGTGGTAGCGGGTCGGCTGCGCGGCCTCGGGCGCGGTCCGGTCGGGCAGGCGCACGCAGGCCATCGAGCCGAGCATGTCGTCCGGCGCGGGCGGCTCGGCGCCGAGTTCGCGGCACAGCAGGTCGCGGGCCGCGCGGGCCAAGGCGTTGTTGTGCCGGCGCACGCCGGCCCAGCCGTCGGCAAAGAGGCCCGCCATGAACCGGATGGCGTGCGGCACGCACAGCCACGCCGAGGGGTCCGCCGTGCCGGCCCAGTCGAACTCCAGGCGGAAGCGCGACCGGTCGGTGCGCTTCGAGTTGGCCCCGTGCGAGATGACCAGGGGGCGGATGAGCGGCTGCCGGTCGCGCCGCACGTAGAGGAACGCCGAGCCGGGCGGCGAGCAGGCCCACTTGTGGAAGTTGCCGGTGTAGTAGGTCGGGTTGAGCGCGGCAACGTCCAGCGGGAGCATCCCGGGGGCGTGGGCGCCGTCGATGAGCGTGTCGATGCCGCGGGCGGACAGGCCGGCGACCAGCCGCTCGACGGGCAGGACCAGCGCGGTGGGGCTGGTGATGTGGCTGATCAGCGCCAGTCGCGTGCGTGGTGTGGAGCGCGCCAGGACGGCGTCGACGGCCTGGTCGGCCGAGCGGATGGGGAAGGGCACCGGCGCGCTGACGAGCACGAGGCCCCATTGCTGCTCGGCCCAGCGCAGCACGTTCTGGCAGGCGTTATACTCGTGCGGGTTGGTCAGGATCTCATCGCCGGGGTTGAACCGCAGCGACCGAATCACGGTATCCACGCCCGAGGTGGCGTTGAGAACGAAGGCAAAGTCATCCGCCGGGCAGCCGACGAACGCCGCGGACTGGACGCGGGCGTCGTCCAGCAGCGGCTCCAGTTCGTCGACCATGAACCGGACGGGCTCGCGCTGGAGCCGGTCCTGGTACTCCCGCTGACGCTCCATCACCGGCACGGGGACCGAGCCGAATGAGCCGTGGTTGAGGAAGATGACCGCGGGGTCGTGGGGCCAGTGGCGGGCAAGGTCGGATGGACGGGGTCGGGAGGCGCGGGCGGCCGGGATGGGCGGGGTCCCCAAACCGCCTTCCGATCGCGGTTTGGGGTCCCCTTCAGCCGTTGACATCGATCATCCGGCCAAGGGTGACCGCCGTCGCCGCGGCGTTGCGGTCGGCGGGGTGGCGATAGAGCGGCATGGATGAGCCAGACGGCGCCGGCTTGGAGGCCGTGAAATCAACCCTGCCGGCAACGACGCCCGCGACCAGGCGCGAGGGTGTGTTCAACCGATCAAGGGCCGCGGGCGCTGGGCCGGCAGCGGCCGAGCCAGCACCTTCAACGGGCGCTTGGGCGGCGGCGGGAGTCGCTGGGCCCAGCCCGTACGCCCGGGCGATGTGGAATGGATTCGTGGGGCCGATTCGCATTCGAGCGGAATAGTACCCCCGCCCCCCCACCCGGGCCGCCCAGCCCACTCGGCGCGCCAGCAATCAGGAGGCGGCCACCCGCTGGGATGACGGCACGGCGCCGTTGGTCCCGGCGACGACGTGGACCTGCGGGGCCTGGGAGGCCGCGGGCCCCGACTCAGCGGGCACGGCGTGCACCGGCTTGCGCCACAGGCCGCGGTACCCGGCGTAGGCCTCGGGGTGGGCCTTGTTCGGGGTGACTTGGCCGCGCACCAACTCGAACTCGATCATCAGCCCCTTGAGGCGGGATTCACTCATGGGGTGGGGGTGCAGGTAGTCAGCGTAGTTGGACAGATCGACGAAGAGCCAGACCAACCCGCCGGGGACGAGCAAGCGGTGGATCTCGCGGACGACGGCCTGGGGGTCGCTGACGTGGTCGAGGCAGTTCTCGATGACGACCAGGTCGGCGAAATGAGCGGGCAACGGAACCGCCTCCCCCGGGGCCTCGAGATAGACCAGCGGCCGGCAGACCTCGGGCAGCATCCCCTCGTCGGCGTACCCCTTGGCCAGCGGATCGACGGCCACGGCCCGGCGCCAGCCGAGGCGGGCGGCGGCGATCGCGGGGTACGGCCCCGCGCCGATCTCGACGACCGAGCGCTGGCGGCACCACTCGTCGATCGCGTCGGGAGCGGGCAGGCCCAGGTAGTCGGCCAGGCTCAGCAGGCGGTCGCGCTGCCAGCGCCCGAAGACGACCTCGAAAGGCTCGCCCATCCTCGCCTGGCTGCCGCCCTCCTTGATGAGCGTGCGCCAGAACGCCAACTCGGCCTGGTACTTGGGCGCGGAGTTGGCGGACACGCCCAGCTGCGCTTCGACGCGCGCCAGCCGCTCGTCGATGGGGAGGAGGCCGGGGCGCAGCAGGCGCGCGGCCAGGCGCTTGAGCGGCGCCTTGAACCTGGCCATCAGCGTCGGCGATGCCATAGGCAATACATTACGCCAAAGGGGGGCCAGCGGCGCGGATGGTGCTACGCTTGTGGCGACGAACGGGCCGATGGAGTACACCGCCCGGCGCAGACCCGCGCTGCTCCGGATGGGACCGATGAATGGATGATGAAAGCCGGGGACCGTTGGGCGAACAATCGGTGGTGGGCGACGAGCCCCTGCTCGCGCCGGACCACCCCAGCCACCTGGAGCGCGACATCGACGGCCTGCGCCGCCGCCTGGGGCGCGAGGCCGTCAACGCGGTCGGCATGCTCGAGGCGGCGCTGGATGCGCTGTGGAGGCTCGACCGGGGCGCGGCCAAGGAGATCCGCCGGCGTGACGACACGATCGACACCGAGGAGGTGGCGATCGAGGAGATGTGCCTGCGGCTGATGACGCTGCAGCAGCCGTTTGCACGCGACGCGCGGACGCTGACGTTCGTGCTCAAGGTGAACCAGGATATCGAGCGGGTGGCCGACCACGGGTGCTCAATCGCCAAGATCGTGCTGCGGCTCCGCGGCGACCAACCGCCGGACTGGCCGGTGGCGCTGCGGGAACTGGGCCAGCGGGTGCCGATGATGTGCCACGCGCTGCTCCGCGCCATGGCCAACGATGACGAAGAGGCGGCGCGGGGCGTGGTGAGCAACGACGAGATCATCGATGAGCTGGACCGGCGGTTGTTCGAGGAGACGCTCGAGTGGATGAAGTCGCACCCCGATCAGTTGGACACCGCGCTGCTGATGATGCGGATCGGGCGTGAACTGGAGCGCGTCGGCGACTTGATGACCAACATCGCCGAGGACATCGTCTACGTGCGCACCGGCGCGATCATCCGGCACGAGAAGAGGCGGGTCGCGGAGCAGGAGCCCGGCGCGCCGCCCGCCCCGGGCCGTTAGGGCGGCGCCAGCC
>JBGPGM010000013.1:0-12839 GCA_041483855.1 Phycisphaerae bacterium
CTTCGGGTACGTCCCGCCGGCGCCCCCCACTCCTCCCGCCCCGCCAACGCTACCGCCGCCTTCGGGAACGCCCGCCGGCGCGGGTACGCCGACCCCGACTCCAACGCCAGCGCCCGCCCCGACGGGAAGCGGAGAGGGCCCACCACCGGCTCCGGCCCCGTCAACCCCCCCCACTCCCCCCACTCCGGCCCCAGCGCCGCCGTCGGGTAATCCGGCCCCGGCGCCGACGACGCCGCCGCCGGGTCGCTGATGCGACGATCGTGTTGCCGTGGCGCGTGATCAGAAAAAGCCCTCCGCCCCCCAGGCCAAGAAGACTCCGCGACCATCCGGCCTGATCGGACGCGGCGGCAAAGTCGATCCGGCAGCGGTCCACCGGGCGGTGCACGGCCCACCTGGCGCGGCCGGACCGAAGGATGACATCAAGGCCGCGGCCAGCGACGGCGACGGCACGCCGGATGACGCCGTGATCGCGGTCAACCCCGCGGTCCCGGACGACGATGCGCCCAACCGCGTGGTGTTCAAACTCGGGCGCGACCTGAACAAGCGGCTCGACAAGTACCTGAGCGACCGCATCGGGTTCATGAGCCGCACGCAGCTGCAGCGCCTGATCGACGAGGGGGGCGTGACGGTCAACGCGCGGGCCCCCAAGGCAGCCACGAAACTGCGGCTGGGGGACGTGATCGAGGTGTTCGTCCCGCCGCCGCCGTCATCGGAGATCGCGCCCGAGGACATCCCGCTTCGGGTCCTGTTCGAGGACGAGCGGATCATCGTCCTGAACAAGTCGCCGGACATCATCGTTCACCCGGCCCGCTCGCACCTGTCGGGGACGATGATCAACGCCCTGGCGTACCACTTCCAGCACCGCTCGGCCACGGGCGGGCGGCTGTCGCCGGTGGGCAGGGAGTTCGCCCGGCCCGGCGTGGTGCACCGGCTGGACCGCCACACGTCGGGGGTGATCGTCTTCGCCAAAGACGAGGAGGCGCACTGGCGGCTGGGGCGCCAGTTCGAGTTGAGGCAGGTGGACAAGCGGTACCTGGCGGTCGCGCACGGGCTGTACGCGCCGCCGATCGACACCATCGACCTGCCCATCGGCCCGCACCCCTCGCGCGAGAAAGGGTACCGCGAGAAGTACGTGATCCGGCACGACGAACTGGGCAAGCCGGCGCTCACGATCGCGCGGGTGCTGGCGCGGTTTCAGGTGCAACGGCCGTCCGAGGTCGCCGCGGCCACAGCCTTCTCGGTGCTGGAACTGGACCTCAAGACCGGGCGCACGCACCAGATCCGTGTCCACCTGTCGCACCTGGGGCACCCGATCGTCGGCGACGACATGTACGGCGGGAAGGCGGTGCACCCGCGCGATCTCGGGCTCGCGCCCGGCGACGAACCGTTGATCGCGCGCCAGGCATTGCACGCGGCCATGCTCTCGTTCCGCCACCCGTTCACGAACGAGCCGATGACGTTCCGCGCGCCACTGCCGGCCGACATGGCGGGCTTGCTGGCGGCGCTTACGTCCGCGGACCCGCGCGAGCAGCCGCAGGCGCCGCCGGGGACGGTCCTCAACCTGGACTCGCTGTCGGCCGAGCAGGGGTCCCCAAACCGCGATCGGTTGGCGGTTTGGGGTCCCCATCCGGCTCCGCAGGAGAGGGCTGAACGCGGTCGGGCTTCATGATCTCCTGGAGCACGACCGTCGCGAACGCGCCGGGAGGGAGCTCGAAGACGCACCTGATGTAGTGCCCATGCTCGTCGATCCCGCCGTCGACGTCGGGGTACATCAACGGCACGCGCAGGGGGCGGCGCTTGCCGGGAACGGCGTCGCGTGTGCGCGTGCGGTACGCGGCCAGGTGCTCCGGCGTGACGCCGGTGGCGGCCAGTGCCTGGACCTCCATCTCGTCGGTACGCCCCAAGGCGCGGGTCATCTCGACGCCCCACATCGGGCCCGACGGGCTGATCTGCAGGCCGGCCAGGCGCTGGGCGGTGGCCGGGTCGGCGAGCGTGGGCCCGTCCACGGCGAAGACCGCGCCGTTGTCGTGCTTCCATGCCAGGTCGCCCTCGACGAGGCTCTGGATGCCGCCTTCGCGCAGACGGCGGTTGAGGACGGCGTTGAAGACGGCGGACTGGAAGGCCGTGATGTAATAGCGCTGCTGCATGGGCTCGATGGCGTAGACGGCGCGGTGAAGCTTGTCCGGCTGGCGGATCATGGCGCGCAGGACGTTGCGTTCGGTGTTGGCGCTGCGCCCAAAGGCCGCGAACGCGTCTTCGTACATGCCCTGGGCGTACAGGGCCCGAGCCTCGGGCTGAACGCCGGGCAGCCGCGGGCTGGGGCCGAGGAGCTCGTCCAGCACGGTCTGGTAGTCGCCCATCAACAGGGCGCGCCCGATGACGTGGTTGTTGGCCATGTGACCGAAGCGCTGCTGGCCGGCGCGGTTGGGTACGCCGACCGCGGCCAGCCGCTGCACGGCGCGATGGGCGAGCAGGGCCCTCGAAGCGTCGACGCCGCGGATGCGGATCATGAAGCGGTTGGCCGCCAGGTGGCCCTGGCGGAGCTTGTTGGTGTGCATCTCGTGCCAGAGGACGTGAATGCGCTCGTGTTCGAAGGCGCCGAAGTCCGCGCCGGTCTTGCCGGGGAGGTGCACCGACACGAGTTGGCGCGAGACGGCGAGCTTGTCCTTCAGCCCGGCGTAGCCGACGGCCCCCTTGGGCACGCCGAAGTGGCGCGCGATCTGGCGGACCATCTCCATCGTCGAGGTGTTGCGCTTCTCGACGAAGAGATAGAGGTGCTCGCCCTGGCCGCAGGGCTCGTAGGCAGGCAGTTCCTCGACGAGGAAGTCCTCCGGGCGGTCCTTGATCCGGCCGCCGACGGGAGGGATGTCGTCCGTGAGGTAGATACAGGGATCAACGTTGGACTCGAGCTCGGCCAACGTGCCGGGCGGGGTCTCGCCCTCGGTGCCGTCGTTCACATCGCTCATCTGATGCAAGGGTATGCGCTGGCGCTCTCACCGGAGCCGCCCGAGCCCCTTGGCTTGGCGCTGCGAGTTCCACAGCGCGAGCCCCGGCGGATGGTCCTTGACGAATCGGACCAGCTGCGTGGGCGAACAGCCCAGGCGCAGTGAGGCCCTGCGGGCGTCCCACGCCGCGCCGGCGACCACGTCGAGGGCCTCGGCCAGGAGCGCGGGGAAGTCGTGGTGCTCGGGGTTGCAGGCGATCTTCCCGTCGTGCAGGCGCGAGCGCCACAGGGCCGATCCGATCTCGCCGGTGGGCACGGCGGTGCGGACGTGGACGGCCAGCGCCAAGCGCAGCCGGCGCAGGGCCACGTGCTTGTTCTCGCTCTGACTGCGGCGCTCGCCGGCGTGGGCCTCGACGCCGCTCGGCTTGTGACGCAGCTCGATCAGCGTCTCGACCTTGTTGCGGTGCTGGCCCCCAGGGCCGGAGGACCGGCCGCGCCCGACGTAGCACTGCTTGACCAGTTCGTCGTCTTCCAGGCAGGCAGGGTGGAGCCAGCGTTCCATGGTCGCGGCGGCGCCTCCGGGCGTGTCAGCAGGCCGTGGTCGGCACGGCCATGAGGCTCAAGTCGTCGCCGCGCCAGTCGCGGGCTTCGAGCAGGCGCCATCCCAGGCCGGCGATCATGGCGGCGTTGTCCAGGCAGTAGGGCGTCTTCGGCAGGCGCAGGCCGAGCGCTCGCTCGGCGGCCAGGGCGGCGAGTTCGGCGCGCAGGAGCGAGTTGGCGCTGACCCCGCCGCCGACGAGCAAGGACCGACATTCGGGATGGGCGTCCAGGGCGCGCCGGACCTTGAGGGTCAGGGCGCCTATGGCCGCGTGCTGGAAAGACGCGGCGATGTCCTCCCTGGCTGGGGCCGCCGCGACGGGCGTGGATGGGGCCTTCTTCCGCGCACGTGTTACCGGCACGCCCTTGACGGTGTAGAGCACGGCGGTCTTGAGGCCGGAGAAGGAAAAGTTGAGCGAATCGCGCCCCAGGCGCGAGACTGGGAGCGTCAGCGCTCCCGGGTTCCCCTGCGCCGCGAGCCGGTCCACGTTCGGTCCGCCTGGGTAGGGCAGGCCGAGGATCGTGCCGACCTTGTCGTATGCCTCGCCGACCGCGTCGTCGATCGTCGCGCCCAGTCGCGCCACGGCGACGGGAGACCGACACAGGTACAGCGACGTGTGCCCACCGCTGACGACCAACCCCAGCGCGGGGAACGCCGGCGCCTCGGCGTCGAGGCAGCCGGCGTATAGGTGGGCGTGAATGTGGTCCACGCCGATCAGCGGCACACCCAGGGCCCACGCCGTCGCCTTGGCCGCGGCCACGCCGACCAGCAGCGAGCCGATCAGGCCGGGGCGGTGACCGACGGCAACCGCCTGGAGGTCGTCCATCTGGACGCCCGCGGCACTCAGCGCCCGGCGAACGACGGGCAGGATGCGCTCCGCGTGGGCGCGGCTGGCGATCTCGGGGACCACTCCGCGGTACTCCGCGTGCAGGTCGTCCTGCGAAGCGATGACGTTGCTGAGCACATCGCGTCCGGAGCGAACCACCGCCGCGCCCGTTTCATCGCAGGAAGTCTCGATCCCCAGGACCAGCCCGGAGGAGGGCACGGGCGCGCTACTCCTTGTGCTCGGGGCGCTGTGGAGCGGGTGCGCTGGGGGCCTTGGCGGGCTTTTCGGCGGGGTTGCCGTCCGTGCCGGGCTCGGGCTCCACGTCGGCGTCGGCGAGCCAGCGCTCCAGGTCGCGCCCGGTGATGCGCAGGTCGGCGACCTGCTTGCCTTCCCTATCGAAGACCTTGACGTGCCCGTCGGTCAGGTTCAGGTCGTTGGGCCAGAGGTCGCGCGGCTCGCGGAGCGGCTTGGTTCCTTCGGCCGCGGCGTCGAGGGCCTCGATGCGCCGGTCCAGGCGGGTCAGTTCCTTGGCCAGACGGTCACGCCCGCGCTCCAGCGCGCGGATCTCGGAAGTCTTGATAGCCCCGGCCTGCTCGGTCTGGTCGCTGACCGGCTGCCACTGACCGACGGCGACGCGGGTCTGCATGGCCTTGAGGGCCGCGGCGAACTGCTTGTCCTGGAGCGTGCCGGTGATCCAGTCGGGGTCGGACCAGCGGGCGGGCTCGGCGTTGGCCTTCTCTTTGGCGGGCGCGCCATTGGGGGGGGCGGAGGGAGTGGTGCGGATCACGTCCAGGTCCTGGCGCTTGAGGAAGCTGGCGACGAACTCATCCTCGCTCATCGGCACGTAGAACCCGGGTGCGGGATCGACGCCCCAGGTAGTCGAGTCGTCCTCGCGATGGATCAGCCGGCCCGAGGGCAGGTAGTACCGCTGCGTGGTGAACTTGACCTGGCCGCCGTCGGTGTGCGGCACGGGCAGCAGCGACTGCACGAGCCCCTTGCCATAGGAGCGAGTGCCCAGCACGACCGCGCGGTTGTGGTCGGACAGGGCCCCGGCCAAGATCTCGCTGGCCGAGGCGCTCTGCCCGTTGATCATGACGATCATGGGGAAGTCGGGCACGTCGCCGCCGCCCTGGGCGCGGTAGACCTGCTCGGACCCGCTGCGCCCGCGCACGCTGACGACCACGCCCTCGCGCAGGAAGAGGTCGGCGATGGCCAGGCAGGCGTTCAGATCGCCGCCGGGGTCGGAGCGCAGGTCGAGGATCAGACCGCCGAAGCCGGGTTTGTCGGCGCCCACGCCGACCAGGGCCTCGGCCATCTCGGAAGGGGCCGTGGGGATGAACTGGGAGAGGCGGACGTAGGCGATCTTCCTGTCCGGGTCGAGCATGAAGTCCCAACGACCGAGGTTGTCGTCGGCGCGCCGGACGCCTTTGACGGCCTTGACGACGATCTCTTGGCGCGTCAGCGTCATGGGGATGACCTCGCCGTGCCGGTCGATCGTGATGTTGACGGGCGTGCCGGGCGTGCCGGTGAGCTTGGCGATGCTCTGGTCAATGGGAACATTGAGGGTGGACACGCCGTCGATCTCGGTGACACGGTCGCCGGCCATGATGCCGGCCTTGAAGGCGGGGGAATCCTCCAGCGGCGAGACGATCGTGAGCCAACCGGCGACGTTCTCGACCTGGGCACCGATGCCCACGAACTGGCCGGCGATCTCCTTGGTGAACTCGGCGCGACCGGCCGGAGGGATGTACTCGGCGTACGGGTCGTCCAAGGCCTCGAGCATGCCGCTGATGGCCCCCGTCTGGAGTTTCTCGGCGTCGGGCTTGTTCACGTACTCGTCGGCAAGCAGGCGGTAGACGTCCTCGATGGGGTCGATGAAATCAAAGTGGGCGCCGAAGTGGCCCAGCGTCGAGGGCAGCCGCGCCATGAACAGGCCCAGGACAAAGACCAGGGTAAGGGTGTACAGCGGCCTTGGGGTGCGGCGGCGAATCTGTATGAGGGCCATCGGGACGCTCTCCGAGTGGTAAGGGGAACAGGCGGTCTGGCTGATCCTAGGGGCGAGCGGTGCGGTTATGCACTCGATGCGCGACGACCCCGGCGATGCCGCCGCCCGACCGCGCACGGCCTGCCGGGGCCTCCCCCTGCCGGTGGTCCGTCCAGGATGTCACGGCTCACGCGGCGGCGTTCACCGCCGGTCCAGTCGGCATCGCCACGCGGTTGCGTCCCGCCTTCTTGGCCTCGTAGAGGCACCTGTCAGCCAGTTGGACGAGCTGGCAGGCGGAAGGCGTGCCGCTGAAGTGCTGCAGGCACGCCGCTCCGATGCTGGCGGTGATGGTGGATCGCTTGCCGGTGAACTGGATCGGGGTGGCCTCGACGGCGCGCCGAATCCTCTCGCCCATGGCGGCGGCTCGGGGCGCGGTGGCGCGGGGCAAGATCACCGCGAGTTCGTCCCCGCCGTAGCGGGCGACGAAGCCCAGCTTGGCGACAGCCGCGGAGATGCTCGCGGCAACGGCACGCAGGACCTCGTCGCCGGCCTGATGGCCGTCGGCATCGTTGAACTTCTTAAAGTGGTCGATGTCCACCATGAGCATGCCCAGCCCGTCGCCGGAGGCTCGGGCGCGGGACAGTTCTTCTTCCAACCGCTGGTCGAACGAGGCCCGGTTGCCGACCCGGGTCAGCCCATCGGTCGAGGCGACCTCCAGAATGTGCCGGTTCTCGTCGTGCAGGCGGGTAACCTCGTATCGTGCGGCCTCGGCGTTGCGGGCCGCCTCGGAGCGCTCGACCTCAGCCTGAACGGTGAGGCTGGCCAGGGCCGTCGCCGCCGCGGCCTGCAACTGCGCGTAGTTGACGTTCTTCCCGACGCGCAGGCTCATCGCCTTGGCCGCGTCGCGGACCTGGGTATCGAGCGCCTCGAAGACGGCCTCGAGGGCCTCGGGCGAGATGCCCAGGCCCTTGATGCACTCGCCCCGGACCTGGTTCAACTCGGAGGGCGGCAGGTCGTGGTTGAAGAGAGCGGCGACGCGGGCGGCGCTCCGAACGATCGCGCCCAGTTGGCGCGCCGACTCGGGGAGGGCGTCGAGGGAATCGGCATGGTGGGCGCCGATGACCTGGCAGAGGATGTCGGGGAGCTTCCAAGCCTGGAGGAGTTCGCGCCCGAGGTCGGCGTGCGTCAGGCCGAGCCGCTCGCGTTCGATCTCTTCGAGCGGCCGCCCGCTCCGAACCGCCTCCTCGAGGATCGGGCCGTACTCGTCGCGGGCGCAGCGCCACGTCGCCAGGATGCCCAGGTCGCACAGAAGACCGCACACGAACGCGTCGTCGGCAAGCCTGGCAGACACCGCCGTGGCCAGCAGTTTGGCGGCCGTGGCGGTGCTCAGGGCGCGACGCCAGAAGCGTTCCAGATCGAGACCTGCTCTCTTCCTGCCCCCCCCCTTCCCGGCGCCGTCCTGCATCGCTCCGATGAGCGTCAGGCTGATGACGGTGACGGTCACCGAACGCACGCCGAGCATGGAGATCGCCTGCTTGACCGACGCCACGTGGCACGGGATCCCGTAGAGCGAGGAGTTGACCAGCGTGAGGATCTTGGCGGTGATGGCCGGGTCGCGCTGGATGATGCGGGCCAGTGCGTCGCCGCTGGCGTCCGGGCTCCGGCTCAGGTTCAGCACCTCGACCGCCACGCTCGGCAAGGAGGGCAGATTCTCGGTCTTTCGGATGCGGTCGATCAAAGACATGGCCAAGAACGAGCCTCCTCAACACGTGCAGGAGCGTCCCAGAGCTGTTTCGGGGGCCCGTGCGACATGGCGCGGCCAGGCCCGCCGGGAGCGGGCAATAAGAGATCGGCGGGCCGGGTCCGCGGCTTCACGCTGTACCCTCGGAACTGTGGTTTTGGAACGCGGACGGGGTGCCCTGGCGGGTTACACGGACGGCCCCGAGCGTGCCGGGAGGGGCCGTCAGGCGTGGGCGGGCGATGGGCCCTGCCCAGAGGTGCGGCCCCAAGACGGCCTGTTCGTGGTCCAGGAGGAACCGCTTGCGGTCCAGGCCCCCGCCGTACCCGTGGAGCCCGCCCTCGCTGTTGATAACTCGATGGCAGGGGATCACGATGGCAATGGGGTTCGCCCCGTTGGCTCGTCCCACGGCGCGCTGAGCGCCGGGGCGGCCCAGGTCGTTCGCGATCTGGTTGTAGGTCGTGGTCCGGCCGAAGGGGATGCACTTCAGGCGGCCCCAGACGGATTGTTGGAAGGCGGTGCCGCGGGGCGTTAGCGGGACTGTGAAGGCGTTGAGCGTACCCGCGAAGTACCGGGCCAGTTCGTCGGCGAGCAGGTCGAGCGCGTCCGTCGTGCGGACGGCAGTCATCGGACGTACTTTGCCGCAGCCCGCCCGAGCGGCCAGCCGGGCCAGCAGGGCGCCGGGCTCCCGCGTGTCGAGGAACTCCAGCAGGCACAACCCGCTCCCTGTCCGCCCGCTTGGCGCGTTCCCGAGTTCCTCGCTGGACACGGCAGCGGCGAGCATGGGGCCGATGGGCGTACCGAGCGTCGTCGTGAAGATCATCGGAATCGCGCCGGTGGTGATCACGGTAGCAGGATACGTCGCGCTGGGTCCGTGGCCGAGGCACGCCGGCCACAGCCTGCCCTGGATGGAGGACCGCGTTGCTGCTCCGGAGTGCATCGGCGAGCCGTAGGAGCACGACACGGCGAATCTGCCCGGACGCGGAGAGCCGACCATGTGCACGAACGGTGGACATCTCTGGATTGGCCGAAAGGTCGCCGGCCGCGCAGAGTTGTCGCCCGCGGAAGAACACCGGTCCGGGTGGTGTCAGTTCCGAGATTCGGTGCAAGATCGATCGAAAGTTCGGAAATGACTGGACTGGCGCGTCCCGCGGTGGTAGAACCTTCGTGAGCGCCGAGTCCTCTTGCGTGGGGCTGACTGGAGGACGAGCCATGGTGACCGGCAAGGACGACGGTGTGTACCAGTTCCGCGTGTACCTGCCGCATGCGGGGAACGTGGAGTTGGTGGGCGATTTCACGGAGTGGAGTGCTCGGCGCATCACGATGCGCCACGAGCCGCCGGGGTGGTGGACCGCGACGGTCTGCCTCGCCGTGGGCGACCACACGTTCTGCTACCTCGTCGATGGCCAGTTGTGGATGCCGGACTACGCGGCCAACGGCGTGAAGCGCAACGAGTACGGCAACTGGGTGAGCCAGTTGGCGGTGCCGGGGCGAGACGCCGGCGCGCCCGACGACGCCGAGCCTCCGGTGGTGCGCTCGCGCCGGCGCGATCGCGCCATTGCGTGACGGCACGGCGCGCGGATCGGCGGCCCGGACAGGGGCGGGCGCGATCAGTACCTGAGCACCGAGTGGACGTGCCCGAACTCGCGCAGGCGCTCCCGCCCGTGGAGGAACGTCAGTTCGATGAGCACGGTGATGCCGACGATGGTGGCCTGCATGGAGCGGACGAGTTCGGCGCAGGCGTGCATCGTGCCGCCGGTGGCGAGCAGGTCGTCCACGAGCAGGACGCGCTGGCCGGCCACAATGGCGTCGGTGTGGACTTCGAGGGTGTCGGTGCCGTACTCGAGCTGGTAGGTGATGCTGGACTTCTTGGCGGGGAGCTTCCCGGGCTTGCGGATCGGGATGAAGCCGGCCGAGAGGGCCTGGGCCAGGGCGATGCCGAAGATGAACCCGCGCGACTCGGCGCCGATGACTAGGTCCACGTTCTTGCCGCGGTAGGGGTTGACCATGAGTTCGACGGCCAGTGCCAGGCCGGCGGGGTCGCGGATCAGGGGCGTGAAGTCCTTGAAGATAATGCCGGGCTTGGGGAAGTCGGGCACGTCGCGGATGAGAGACTTGAGAGACTCGACCTGTGGCATGCGTGCCTCCGGCGGTGGTTGGCCGACGGCAGGTTAGCATCCGCGGGGCGCGGCGCGTAGAGTGTGGCGATGGGAAAGGACCCCCCGCCGCCGAACTCTCGCGTGACCTCCAAGCTCGAGGTGGTCGAGCCGATCGGCCCCCGAGTGCTCATCCGCAAGGATGAGGACCGGAAGAAGACGAAACAGGGCATCCACCTGCCCGACAAGATCGAGATCCCGACGTTGGCAGGCCGGGTGGTGGCGATCTCGGCGCAGGTGGAGCGCGACGAGAACTACCCGATCCGGCGCTACGACCGGGTGCTGTTCAACCCCAAGCACGCCATCCCGGTGGAGTTCGAGGGGGACAACCGGTTGTTCGTGATTCCCGTGGATGATGTGGTGGCGGTCTTCCGGCGCGACGGCGAGGGGGATCAGAAGTAGAGATCCGGGGATCGGCGTTGAGAAGGGCGGGGGGACCACGCGACATGAGCGGGACTGATGCACAGCGCCGGGCGATGATCGAGGCGCTGCGCCGGCCGCTGGCGGACCTGCCGGACCCCCTGCCGATACCGGTCATTCACCAGCCATTCGACGTGAAGGTGTGCCCGCCCGGCTCCAAGAGCCTCACGAACCGGGCGCTCCTGCTGGCGGGCCTTGCCTCGGGCGAATCGACGCTGCACGGGCCGCTGATGGAGGCGGACGACGCCGCGCGGATGATGGCGGCGCTGGTGGCGCTGGGCGTCGCATTCCGACGACAGGTAGATTCGCTGACCGTTCGTGGCGTGGCAGGGCGCTGGCGCGTGCCGGCGGGCGGCGTGACGCTGGACCTGGGCAACGCGGGGACGGCGACCCGGTTCCTGACCGCCGCGGCGATGCTGGCGGAGCCCGCGGAGCGTGTTGGGCAGAGCGGGCCCATCACGATCGACGGGAACGAGCGGATGCGTCAGCGCCCGATTGGGGACCTGGTGGCGGCGTTGCAGCAGATCGGAGTACGGGTGGAGTACGCGGGCCGAAAAGGGTTTCCGCCGATGCGGATCACCGCCCCGGCGGACCTTGGTTCCCTGTCCACCGATGTCCAGTTCGGGCAGACGGCATCGAGCCAGTTCATCTCCGGGCTGATGCTCGCGGCCCCGTGGCTGCCGGGCGGAATGACATTCCGATTCGGCGCGGCCGTCACCAGCGCAAGTTACGTGGAGATGACGCTCGGGTTGCTCCGCCGCTGCGGGGCGCACGCCAAGGGCGCGCTGCCTGGGCCGATCACGGTGTTCCCGGCCGAGCCGACGCGCGCCAGCGAGCAGGCAGGGGGCCCGGCGATCGGACTCCAGGGATTCGAGTACGACGTCGAGCCCGACGCCAGCGGGGCGACGTACTTCTGGGGTGCCGCGGCCATCACCCCCGGATCGCGGGTGACGACGCCCGGCTTGGGGCGCGGGTCGCTGCAAGGGGATGTGGGATTCGTCAAGTTGCTCGGGACGATGGGGGCGCGGGTGAGCATGACGGAAAACCAGACGAGCGTCGCCGCGGGACAGGAGATAAAGCCGGCGAGCGTGAACTTCGTGGACATGCCCGACGCGGCGATGACCATGGCGGCGGTCTGCTGTCTGGCGGGCGGCCCGTCCAACCTGGGCGGGCTGCGGACGCTTCGGGTCAAGGAGACCGACCGGATCGCAGCGCTCACGGCAGAACTGGCCAAGATCGGGGTCACGGTCCGCAGCCAGGGGTCGCCGCATGCTGCGGGCGAGGTTGCCATGTCGGAGGAGGCGATCCGCATCGAGCCGCCAACGGGCGGAATCGACTGCTCCCCAACAGCACGTCCCGTTGAGTTCGAGACGTACGACGACCACCGAATGGCGATGTCGCTGGCCCTGATCGGCCTTCGCAGGCCGCACGTCGGGATCCGCGATCCGGGGTGCGTTCGAAAGACCTACCCGGGCTTCTGGCGCGATCTGGCCGGGTTGTATGGGTAATTAGCGGGTCTGGCCGGCACCGGTTGAAACTGACCAGACAAGCGGACGGACCTGGCCGGCGGATCAACGCCCCGATCGTGACGCCAAGTGAGGGTGGGGCCAAGGCTTGCGTTTGCGTTCGCCGACCGACGCGAGTATCTTGGCAGCCCTTCGGGTCTATGCGCCCCATGGACAGCGGCGCCGGATGCGCCGCGGCGGGGCGTGATTGTCGGATCGCCTTGGGCGATATAGCCCGTGCCGGTAGAGTGTGTTGGCGTGGTGACGAGTCGTAAGGAACCGTGCCGACAGGAGATGCGAAGGACAGTCGGTGTCGCCAACGCGAGCCGGGTCGCCAGTGCAGGACGGGAAGTGCGCCCTAGGGAGACGTGTCATGCCCACTCAACGGAAGGTTCTGACGGGTCGGATGGTGATTGCAGCTCTGGCATGGGCCGGTGTGCAAGCGGCGGTGTCGGCTTCGGCCTTGGCCCAGGCGGCCGGGACCGGCGCGGGGCTGCCCGCGGAGGAAGCCGCACCGGGGGCGCCCGTGCCCAATAACGCGGGCTCGCTGGCGCAAGCGACCACGGCCGCGGGGGCCGCGGCCCGTGCCGGGCGGCTCGTCGAGGCCAAGGCGATGCTGACTCGGGCGCTGCGGTCGGCCGGCGCGGAAGGCGCCAGCGACGCCGAAC
>JBGPGM010000014.1:0-12741 GCA_041483855.1 Phycisphaerae bacterium
AGACCTCGCCATCGGGCCCGACGGCGATGGCGCCGCCGCCGACGTTGATGGGTGGCGTGACGGGCGACGGCCACGGGAACTGGTTGTCGTCGGTGTTGCGCCCGAAAGAGTTCACCCCGCAGCAACTGAACTGGTTGTTCCACTTCTCGTAGATGTTGCCGTCGCCGATGCCGCCGGACTTGTCGATGACCATCCACTCGCGGTCGCCGCCGTTGGCGAGGGCGGGCGAGCCCCAGGTGGCGCCGTGGTCGAGCGAGGAGAAGACTTCGCAGCGCCAACTGACCGAGGTGTCTGGGATCGTGTCGTAGAAGAAGGTGCCCTGGCGGTTGGACTCCAGGACGGGGTCGGAGCGGAACTCACCGGGGGTGATGACGCCGGGGAAGGTCCAGGTGCGCCCGCCGTCGCGGCTGTAGGCGTAGCCGGCCTGGCGGAAGTTCGAGAGCACGGTGTCGAACTGCCGCCAGCCGATGGCGATGCGGTTGGGCGCGGTGGGGTCGATGCACAGCGACGGCTCGTTGGCCGCGTCGCCGAGGATGTTCATCCCCTGGGCGTTGACGTTGACCTGGACGCTCGTGAAGCCGCGCGTGCCCGGCGGGCCGGGGACCCACGTCGGCGCCGGCACGGCGACGCGGCGCGGCGACACGGGGGGCATGTAGGGATTACTCGGGCGCTCGGGGACGGGGCCGTTCTGGGCCACCGCCGCCTGCACGAACATTGCCAGGCCCGCCGCCGCGACATTCATCCACCGACCGTTTGCCATCGTACACCTCGCTCTCACTGCTTACTGCCTGCCACTGGGTTGTTCCTGTTGCTTCACGGACACCCGGCGAAGAAACAGGCCAGGAAGTCGAAGAAGTCCTGGCTGTTGGTGACGCCGTCCATGTTGAAATCGGCGCTGCCGGCAAAGAAGGACGTGAGGAAGTCGAAGAAGTCCTGGGAGTTCAGGGCGCCGGAATGGTTCCAGTCGCACGGGCATGAACGCGCCGTGCGGAACGCCTGCACGTTGGTCCCGACGCCGCACACGACGAGCGTACCGTCCAGCCCCAGCGCCGGCCCGCCGACGTTCACGTTGGGCACGTTGACGGTCCAGCGCGGCGTGAGGTCCGCGTTGAAGGAGTACAACCGCCCCTGGCTGAAACCGCCGTTGGTGTAGTAGATGAGCCCGTCGGCCCCCACCGCGATCCGCGGCTGGTGGAAGTCCGACTGGATGACCGCGGACCGGTTCACGACCTCGCCCGTGAGCGGGTCGAGACGCAGGATCTCGCGGGCCGGCGAGTACGTGTACACCGACCCGTCGGGCCCGACGGCGTGCGAGGCGAAGGGAACGTACCCCAGGGGCACCCGCCATTTCTCCAGGAATCCCGTCCCCGTGTCCGTAAAGGCCACGAAGAAGTCGGTGATCGGGTTGTTCTGCGTGCGCGGGGCGTACACCGTCCCGTCCGGCCCGACCAGCACGCCCAGTTGTTCGACGAACCCGCCGCCGATGCCCGGGGTCGAGTACCGGCGGTTGCCGGTGGCGGCGTCGAAGCCGGTCACCATGGGCCCGTTGACGCTGGCCTCCCAGATGTAGACCCGCTGGCCGAAGACGGCCGCGGAGCACCCGTCGGTCGTCGGGCAGGTGCGGGGGACGGTCCACATGGTGGTGCCGTCGGCGGCGCTGACGCGCAGGAGGCGGTTGAAGTTGCCGGCGATGATGTCGCCGTCGGCGGTGAAAGCGAGGCTCTCGGTGGAGGACTCGTCCACCAGATCCTGGGACCGCCAGAGGGTGTTGCCGTTGACCTGGCTGAGCGCGTAGAGGTAGCTGGCGTTGGTGTTGCCGGCGCGGGTGGCGTAGACGCGCCCGTCGCGCATGGCCGAGACGCGGCTGCGCCAGTCGGTGGCGGGATAGTCGATCGGCAGTTGGCGCATCCAGCGGATGGCGCCGGTGGTCAGGTCGTGGGCGACGATGGTGGTGCCGTTGAGCGTGTCGCTCAGGGAGGTGATGCGGGCCATGACGACCAGGTTCCCCTCGGTCACCGCCTGCTGGGCGACCTGGGCGGGCAGGCTGTCGTGCCAGAGCACGGTCGGCGCGGTGGGGCCGAGTTCGCGGGAGAGACTGTTGCGCATCGGGTTGCCGCCGACGCCGGTGTTCCAGTCGTCGGCCAGCGCGCCGGCGGCTCCGAGGGCCACCGTCGCGGCCGCGATCGCCAGATGCGGAGCGAGCAAAGCGGATCTGGGCCTCATGTCGGGCCTCCCTGGGGCGGGCGTCGGGCAAGCCGGGCCGTTACGGGCAACCGGCGAAGAACGCGGTCAGGAAATCGAAGAAGTCCTGGCTGTTGGTGACGCCGTCGAGGTTGAAGTCGGCGGAGCCGGCGAAGAAGGCGGTCAGGAAGTCGAAGAAGTCCTGGCTGTCCACGGCGCCGGAATGATTCCAGTCCGCCGGGCAGACGGGCACGCCGAGGGTGCCGTCGAGGTTGATGTCCTGCGCGTACACGTCGTTGGAGTCCGTGCGGTTGTCCTCCCAGGCGAGTTTGGCGGCGCCGGTCGCCGAGATGGTCACGGGCAGGCGGCCCTTGATGCTGGGGTTGGACGAGATGAGCACGGGCGAGTTGGGCCAGACGAACGCGCCAGCGGTGTCCAGGCGCATCCCCAGCACGCGGTTGCCGGGCAGCGGCGTGCCGGGCTGGTCCAGGCAGAAGACCATCGCCCCGCCGGAGCAGGGGACGATCCGCGGGAAGAGTTTGTTGATGGTGTTGACGGGGATGAGCGCCAGGCCTGAGGCGGTCCAGAGGCGCGTGCCGGCGGCGCTGAACTTCTGGGCCCAGATGCCCCACTGGGACTGCGCCAGGTTCCGCTCGTTCCACGCCACGTAGATCTCGCCGCTGTTGTCGCCGGCGAACGCCACGGCGGGGTCGATGTGCTGGAAGCCTGCGTCGGTGGAAGCCTGGATGCCGTTGGCAGCGAAGACCGCGGCGCCGGTGGAATCGACGTGCTGGATCCAGGCGTCGAAGCGGCCGGAGTTGCGGGTGTCGTGCCAGGTGTAGATGGCCCCGCCGGCGCGATCCGAGACGAGCCTGGGCCGGTGGGCGATGGGCACGGAGATCACGTTCTCGATGACCACCGGCTGGCCGGTGTTCCACATCGGGGCGGCGGCGGCGTCGAACTTCTGGGTGTACACGTGGCGCGGGCTGGTGAAGGTGCGCGTGTCGCGCACCCAGGAGACGATGACGCTGCCGTTGTCCGAGGCGACCATCTCGCAGAAGGCGGGGTTCTCGCCGTTGGCGCCGGCGATCACGACGCCGCCGGCCGCCAGCAGCGGCGCGCCGTCGGGCGAGAGGATCTGCATGACCAGCCCGGGGTTGGGTGTGCCCAGGCGCGGCCAGACGAAGACGAAGTTCCCCTGGGAGTTCTGCGTGACGCGCGGGTCAACCTCGAAGTTGTCGTTAGCCGAGAGGGTCACGCCGTCAGGGCCCCACAGGGGAAGGCCCGCGGCGCTGACGCGGTAGGCGTAGACGTCCAAGTCGGAGCCGGCCCGCGTGTCGGTGAAGACCACGACCGCATTGCCCGCCGCGTCCGCGGCCAAGTCGTAATCCACTAGCGACGTGGACTGGGTGTGGTTGCTCACCAGGATGCCGTTGTGTGGCCACTGTTCCACGCCGTTGGCGTTCAGGCGTTGCAGGTAGACGTCGTAGTTGCCCGAGGCGTGGTCGAACCAGGAGATATAGAGGTCGCCGTTGGGGGCGCCGGCGATCTTGGGAAGAACCTGCTCGCCGGAGCGGTCGGCGACCGCCAGGTTAACGGCCGGGTCGGAGGACCACTGGGCGGGGGCGCTGGAGGCCGCGCCCAGCAGGCACGCGAGGGGGATCGAGCCGGAACGGAACGGACAGCGGCGTGCACAGCGCACGCGGCGGGGGCTCGTCGGCATGGGCGCTCCTCTTCGAGGCCGGTCCCGGGAAGGACAGCGGGCACCGATTCCATACTGTGGCCGCGCTCGGGCGGGATTACAAGACCGGCGCGGTTGCTTTGTGAAAACGGTTGATCGGACGCTGTTCGGAGGAGCGCGGGACCGATGGCGATTCGACAAGGGGTCCCTCGCCACGGCCGGGGCTTCGGAGGATCCGGACGACGCGCTTGGGGGTGAAGGTCATGGCGGGCGCTCCTGCGCGATTCCCCGTGCGGGACGCCGGACCATACAACCTGACGCCGCGTCAGGGTCAAGGGGGATTCGCGCCCGGGCGACCTGGGGGCGCCGGTGGGGCGATCCCCGGGACGGGACGGCCGGGCGGACCGGCGGATGGCCCGGACTAGTCCTGGATGGGGAGGATGACGGAACCGTCGGGAAGCGGGCGCGAGCCGGCGCCGCGGGAGTCCACGACCTGCGGCGTCCGCTTGCCCTGGACCTTCAGGTACGGGCAGGACTGGGGCGAGCCGGAAGCCAGGCGCTCGTTGCCCGAGCCCGGCGCACACCACTTGAGACGGTCCTGGTTGATCCACTTGAGGAGATCGAAGTCCCACGGGTCGTTGGGGAAGTTCCACCCCTTCTCGCCGAGCGCCGTGACCCAGGTGAACGTCTTGTCCGGCCAGTTGGCGGTCAGGTCCTGCACGGGGGGTCGGCGCTTGGCGAAGTAGGCGATGGGGAAGGCCGCGAAGCCGGGCAACACGGTCAGTTCGCCGATGACGGCGACCATGGTGGGCATGCTCAGGATGCGCGGGATGACATAGGGGACTTCGGGTCCGGTGTAGGCGTCGAAGTTGCCGCCGACGACCTTGAGGCCCTTGAAGTTGAGCGCGCCGCGCAGGAGGCAGAAGTGCCGGCACGGCGTGGGGGCCGGGCGGGCCACGTCGGGGCGCCACCAATCGCCGTCGAGACCGAAGGGGTCGAAGGGACGGATGAGCGGCTCGTTGCAGTGCGGGCAGCAGGACATCGAGAGCATCGGCAGGCGCTGAAAGTACTCCTGCTGGACGGCGGTGGACTGGGCGAGCAGGACGCGGGCCAGGGCAAGGTCCTTGCGGTCGAGGGCCGCGTTGCGCTCGCGCATGAGGCGGTTGGCGCGCTTGACGAGTTCATCGCGTTCCGTCTTCGTCAGCGGCTGGTTGAACACGCGCCGGCTCCTTGGTCAGTCGATGTTGATCGTGCCGTACTTGCGCTCGAACTCGCCGTAGGCGGTCTCCCAGTCGAGGCCGTTCTCGAGGAAGAACTGCTTGAAGGCCTTGCGGTCGGCCAGGTGGTAGGACTTGCCGTCGGGGGTGTAGACGGTGCAGGGGGGCTGGGGGCCCTTGTTGACGCCGGCCTTGTCGGTGTTGCGGATCTTCCACTCGTCGTGGGCGCCGTGGAGGATGAGTTCGGCCTCGAACTCCTTGTTCAGCTCGGCGCGGAACGGTGTGGAGTCCATGAGCTTGCCGTTGGGCCCGTAGACGCCGTGCAGGTCGTAGTCGCCGTGGAACTTGTACCCCTTGAGGTCCTTGACGACATACCCCTCCTCGGCGGTGCCCAGCTGATAGATCTGCTCGTACTTGGTCGGGTGCCCCTCGGCGTCGAACTCGACCGGCGTCTTCTCGATCTTCTCGTGCAGGAACTTGTCGTAGCGGGCCCTGCGCTCGGCAGGGTTGCTCAACAGAGCCTCGACGGTCGTTGGGGGCGGCTCGCCGGCGATCATCTCCAGCGTGCGCTGGTGCTCGGGGTGGAACGCGACGATGCCGAAGGGAGGCGGCGGGGGCGGCTGGGACCAGGGGGGAGGCGGCGGCTTGCTGGGGTCCGCGGCCTTGGCGGTCTTCGCCTTCATCGTCTCGGGCTTGCCCTTGTACCCGTCCTGGCCGACGAAGTCCACACCCTCGGCGTTGCCGTCGCGCACGAAGATCGTGACGCCCTTTTCCTTGGCCTTCTCTGAGAACTTGAGGTCGTCGCTCTCGCGCATGCCGCGCTGCTTGGCCGGCGGCGGCTCTGGGAAAGTCGTCTTGGGCCTGCCGCGGCGCGCGATGCCGCCGGCGTGCTCCTCGGGCTCGTTGTGGGCCCGCTTCTGTTCGTCGTGGACGGTGGTCTTCTGCTTGCCCTCGTCGGTGTGGCCCTCGGTGACGGGGGGCTTGGTGGTGTCGAGGACCTTCTTGGGGTCCTTGAGGTCCTCGAGCTTCTGGGCGGGGGACTTGAACTCCTCGCCGGCCAGGTGCTTGGGACCCTTGTTGAGGTTCTCCAGGTCGGCCTTGGTGCCCTTGATGCTGATGTAGGTCATGGTCCCGGCGATCGCCAGGGAGCGGAAGAGTTCCATGAGCCGGTCGGTGCGCTCCTGGGGCGAGAGCGTCTTGTCGTTCATGATCTCGTTGTACTTCTCGAAGTGGTCCTCGGCGATCAGCACGCCCTGCACGCTGTCGGTGGCGACCTGCCCGATCAGGATGTACCGAATCGCCTTGCCCTCGGCGTTGTTGGCCACCACCGTCGCGCCGCGTGCCCAGATTCCCGCGCCCGCGACGCAGTTGCCCACGATCGTGAGCACGTCGAAGGCGTCCGCCCGGGCCGAGCCGAATCCCTCCTCGTGGCGCTGCCCGATGTTGATCGCGGCCGCGGCCGTGCTCGAGAAGATCGAGGTCCAGATCGCCGCGGAGACGACCTGGGTCCCCGGGACGATCGCCGTGGCCACGGCGGCGACGACGGCGGAGCCCATGGCGATCCACTCGAAGAACGCGGCGACGGTGTCCCAGGTGGTCCGCCCGTTGGTGGTGAAGTCGCCCGAGAGGGGCTTGCCGCAGACGTCGGCGGCGACTTCCCAGGAGATCTTGCCGTCGTAATAGCGGTTGCCGTTGCTGTCCCACTTGGACATGAGGTTGCGGATGGCTTCCTCGGCGGTGGCCCCCGTCGCCTCGAGCTCGGTGGTCTTGTCCCGACGCGTAGGGTTGGTCCAGTCCACCAGCGTCCAGGTCTGCACACCGTCCGTCACCGACAGGCACGCGACGAAGACGTTGAGTTTGCTGTGCGTCTGCGACGCGGCCTCGATGTGGACGGCGTTGATGGGGTAGCGCTTGGAGGCCCAGGACTTGTCCAGCCGCTCAGCCAGCTTGTCGCGGAAGTCCTCGTAGGACTTGACCGTCTTCTCGTAGTCGGCCTTCTGCTCGGCGGTGGTCGGCGGGAACTTTGCCGCGACCTGCTTGAGGACCTTCAGGTAGGAGTACAGGTGCGTGAGCACCTTGAAGGGGTCCGCCAGGCCCTCCTTGCGCGACTTGAGCAGGTCGCGGGCCAGCGCGACGTCGGTGTCCTCGACCCACTGGTGGTAGAAGAGGAACTCCTCCTTGCCCTCGCTGGCGTACCAGACGCGGCAGACGACCGTGAAGTGGCCGACCTTGGTCCACTCGTGGTCCTTCCAGTCGGCCTCGTCGCCGACATCGACCTGCTTCCAGTAGTGCCCGTGCCCGTTCTCGGTGACGTCGTCGTTGTCGTTGTAGTAGCCCCAGGTGTACCAGTCGTTGTTCGGGATCGTCGCGAACTTCTGGTGCAGCGAATAGGTGATCTTGGCCCCGACGGTCACGGTGCGCAGCTCGGGCTGGGCGGTGATCTCGTACTGCTTCACGCGCCGTCTTCCTGCAGGCCGCATTCCACGACGCCGGCGCCGTTGCGGGTCTCGATCCCCGCGCGAGCCAGCACGCCGTCCAGGCCGATCAACGCATCTTCGTCCGTCACCTCGTCGTAGAGGTCCTGCACGAAACCCTTGCCGCCCAGGGTGTTGTAGTACTTCTCGTAGGCCTTGATCATCGCCTTGACGGTGGTCCCCGCGCGCTTGAGCACGCGGAAGAGTTCCTGAACGTCCCGGTCGTCGAAGGCCAGGCGAGCGCTGGACGCCAGGTTCTTGGCCAGCACGTCGTCATGGTCGGGGTAGACAACGGCGACGGGCCCCGGCGGAGGGTCGTCGATGGCCGCGATCCCGCTCTTGCCCAGCTTGCCCTTTTTCTTCGTGCCCTCGGCGAGCGTGGCCTCGTAGTCGGCCTCGGGCACGCGGAGGCCGTCGTCGTTCTCCAGCAGGAGCAGGAAGCGCACGACGGGCTTGACGCGGACGACGTGCGTCTTCTCCGTCGCCAGCCCCGTCTCGCTCCACTTGGTCGGGATGTAAACGATGCCGGGGCTGTCGTCGTCGGTGAATACGTAGTTCTTGCCGTCCTTGGTCTTCTTGGTGCAGCCGACCTCGTCGACCAGGTGGACGTTGATCTCCTTGGGCACGTCCGTGCCCCAGTTGAACCTGGCCAGGTCTTGCCACTTCATGCCGGCCTTCTTGGCCAGGCTGTCGATCGACTCGCCGGTCTTGACCTTGTGGGCCTCGATCCTGGCGATGCGCGTGAGCGACGCCTTGAGTGAGCAGACCGATGCCGAGTCGGCCGGCTTCGGGGTGGCCGGGGGCTCGCCCATGGCCACGAAGTTGAAGGTGTCGGTCAGCAGGGCGCCCTTGAGGTCGCACTCGACGTCGCAGGTGCCCTGGTCGATGTCCTGGATCTGGACGATCCCGCTGCCCGCCGTAGTCTCGAACTGCTCCGTTCCGTCCGGCAGGGTCACCTTGAGGCGCACCCCCGAGATGGGCTCGTGCGTGCGGTCATCGATGACCTTGATCTTGATCCACGTCTTGGCCTTGGGCTTCTTCGGCGCGGCCGCGGGCGGCGGCTCGGAACTGGCCGCCTTGGCGGTGGGGGCGGCGTTCTGGGGCACGTCAACGAGTTGGTAGCCGGCCACGCGGACGTTGCCGTGGACGAGCCGGAAGGCGAACTCGTCGGCGACCTGGCTGTCGCTGAGGCTGCACAGATCGATACCCGGGTCGGCCTCGGCCAGGGCCAGGCGTATGGCGGCGGCGTTGTGGGGGTCGGCGACGAGCGTGGCGGCGAAGGCCCAGGCGTCGTCGGAAGAAGGGAACTCGATGGCCGCGCCCGCGTCGCGCTGGGGCCAGCGGAGGAGGAAGAGGTCAGAGGAGCCGTGGCGGAGGACGTGCGTCAAGGATCCCTCATGGTCACGTCACGGAAGATACCGAACATACACCACCCCGGCGGCCCGGGCCGGCGCGGAGCCCAACGCCGATGCGCCGGTCAATCTAGTGTGCGCTGTCCGGGGCGACAAGGCGCAACGCCACCGGCGATCGATCGAACCGGCTCGGGGCGAACACGCGGCCGCGGAGCCCGGGAACTCAGCGTGCATCGGCGGCGAGGTCCCTGGTCGTATAGCCGACGCCGAAGAAGTCGAAGATCGGCTGATGGCCGCTCTTGCCGAGCAGGCCCTCGGCGGTCCAGCCGATTTCGCGAAGGAGCGGGCCCCACTTCTTGCCCTGGTACATCTTCTCCAGTTGAAAGTGCCACCACTCCATGTCGAAGGGGTTGCCGCTCAGCGCCGGAAAGTCGATCGTGGCCCCCGTGTCGAGGTCAGGTGAAAAGATCGGGCGGATGACGAACTGGAGAGGACCCTTGAAGGGCGTATCGGACTTGATGGGGATTGTCTCCTCGCCGGGGTTCTTCTCCTCCTTGGTCTTCTCGCTGTCCTTCTTGTCCGACTTGGCGGGGATGTACTTGATGTGAAACTGGCGGCCGGAGAACTTGGACGCGGGAACCTTCGACTTGACATCCTTGATGAACGCCTCGCCCAGTTTGTTGGTGGGATCGACGGTGACGGCGGGAGTATGGCCGTACGGCGTGCCGAGTTGGTGCCAGAACTCGTAGAACGGAACCTCGCCGGCAATGGTGGCCACGGGGGTGCTGGCGCCGTTGATCGTGACGGCGACGCCTGGCGCCAGTTTGCTTTTGAGTTGGTCGATGTGCTCCTTGAGGCGGCTGAGGAACTGCCCGAACGTGTCGGGGTTCGAGATCGTGAGGGAAAGCGGGTCCTTTTTCCGCTCGAACTTGCCCTTGTGGCCACTGATGTTGGTGAAGCCGATCGCGTTGGCGATCCTGGTCACGTTGAGGAACGAGAAGCCGGGGATGCTCAGGGGCACGGAAGTGCCGCCGTCGGGATGGGTCGCGTCGTAAACCCAGTTGTCGATGGAAGCGAGGACCTGGATGTCCGACTCGTCGGGTTTGGGGGACTTCTTGCCGATGACGTTGCCCGCCGCGTCCTTGAGGTCCACCAGATGCGCGGGCAACTTGTTGTTCTCGACCTTCGCGAAAACGATCCATTGCGGCCGGGTTGTGACCGCGGGATCGCGGATGTAGAAGAGTGGGTAATCGGGTTTGCCCTCGCTCTTGGCCCCGCCGACGAGGGCGTCCAGGTCAAGGGCGAAGCCCGACTTGTGCAGTGAGGTGGAGATCTGCCCGTTGCCGCCGCCGACGCCGATGCGCACGTCGCGCAGGACGCCGTTGACCCGGACCCCCTTAGGAAACCCGAATGCCTGGAGCCGACTGGACCAGCGGTTGAAATCCGGCAGGACGCGAGAGTCCATCCACCGGTCGTACCCCTGTGAGTCCTTGTCGTTCTCGACGTACGAGATCAGCACCGGTCCGGGCTTGCGCAGCCCCCCGGAGAGGTACGCGAGAATCGCATCCCCAGTGGCCTTGTCCACGACTGTCTCTGAGCGTATCGGCACGGCATCGACGCTTATGTCGTTCGCGTCGATGAAGTCGTGCGAACGCTTGATGTGATGCAGGGCGTCGCTCGCCTCGGGCAGCGGCTCGAAGTCGTTGTCCACGTCGAGGAACTTGCCCAGCGCATCGGCGGATACGAGCTGGGCGGCCACTCCGGCCGCGGCGTCGCGCTGGAACGCCAAGACGCTGTTCCAGGTGACCACCTCGAACTCCCCGTCGTGCGCGTACTGGTCGGGCGTCTTCGGGAAGAGCCGCGCCGGCGAATACGGATGGCCGTGCCCGCCGATCGGGTATCGCAGCGCGCCCAGGTGATGCTGAAGGCGTCGCACCTGGTGGATGACCGAGTCGCATTGGTCATTGGGCATGCCGCGGAAAAGTGTCCACCCGTCGTAGAAATCGCTGCCGGACGGGATGAACCAGCTCGGGTGCTCCCCGAGTCGGATCACCAGTTCCTTGATGTCCTTCTTCTTCGCATCCTTGCCCGTCACAACGAGCTTCATGACCATGTCGATAGGGTCGCCGAACTCGTCCTTGCCCTTGCCGGCGTTGAGCTTGCGCTGGATCTCCGTGGGCAGGTCCTTGGCGGGATGGCGGACGAAATAGAACAGATACTTGGCGCCCTCGAAGATGGGCAGGGTGTTGCCGGGCTTCGGGTCGAACTCGTTCGCCGCGGGTGACAAGTATCCCTGCGAGTCGCTCTGCGCCAGGTGGTACTGCGGAGGCGGGGGCGGCTTGGGCTGGTCCGTCGGCGGCGCGTCCTTGCGGGGCGCGTCCTTGGAGGCCGCGATGGGAACCGAATCGGCCGGCGCCGCGGCCCAGAGCACGTACAGACGGTTCAGCCAGGGGACCTTGTGATCGCAGTCGCAGCGGACGCGCACCCGCGCCACCGGCTTGAGTTCGACCTTGGTCTTGGCGGCGGCCGGCTTGCTCGACGCGGGACTTTTCTGTGGAGTGCTCATAGATCGCAGAAGTCCTCCGGGTCCTCGCTGGAATCCGCGCCATCGACCTCGGTGTCGGGAAGCGGCGATCCGAAGTCCTCGCCCGATGCCGATCCCTCGAACGAGGCCCCACCATAGCGGGCGGCCGTCCGTGTCACCTGCAGGTCCTTGAGGATCACGCTCCACTCGCCGGCCAGATTCACCGCCACCGTATAGACGCCGGGCGGGACGTCGTGGAACGGATAGCGGAGCAGCGCCTCGCCATCGGGTTCGACCCCGGGGTCGCCGCTCTTGACGACGCGCTCGTACCGCCCGGCCTCGTCCTTGAGGCGGATCTCATCCTCGACCGAAGGATCGTCATCAAGATCGATCTCAAGCGGGATGATCAGGTTGAGCCCCGCCAGGTTGATGGCGCACACGCGGACTACGTGCGTCGTCTCGGTCGACAGGCCGCTCTCCGTCCACTTGCGCGGGATGTAGACGATCCCCGGATCATCCGATTCGTCGAACATGTAGTTGTACCCGTCCTTGGTCTTCTTCGTGCACCCCACCTCGTCGCGCAGGTGCTCGTTGATCCTGTCGGGCACGTCCGTCCCCCAGTTGAACTTGGCCAGGTCCTGCCACTTGAGGCCCACCCCGTCGGCCAGGCTCTTGATGCTCTCACCGCTCTTGACCTTGTGCACCTCGACAAGGGCGATCCGCTTGAGGCCGCCGCCCCCTGGCGGGGTGTCCTCATCGTCGCCCTCCGGCTCGCCGGAGGGCTCCCCCATGGCCACGAAGTCCAGGGTGTCGGCCAGGCGGGCGTCCTTGAGGTCGCAGGCCGCGTCGCAGGTGCCCGGGTCCAGGTCGTCGATCCTGACCATCCCCTCAGACGAGGTCGTGTAGAAGTTCTCGACGCCGTCGGGCGTGGTGATGCGAAGGCGGACGCCGCTGACCGGTCGGTGCGACCGGTCGTCGATCACCTTGATCTTGATCCACGTCTTCTTCTTGTCCTTTTTCCGCGCCGCCGCGGCCGGGGCGGCTCCGTCCGCTTCTGCCTTCTTCAGCGGCGGCACGAAGTCGTCCGGGTCGTCGGTCAGCCGGCGACGGGCCAGGCGGATGCCCCCGTGCAGGACGCTCCGGACGAACAGGTCGAGCACCTCAGGGCCGGCCAGCCTGTCGGCCTCGGGCTTACCGAGGCCTTCGGCCATCACGTCGCGGATCACCCTGTCGTTGCCGAACCGCGTCGCGTACGGGCCGACCAACCCGCGCGCCCCGTCGTACGACGGGAAGTGCAGCACCGGGGCTGTGC
>JBGPGM010000015.1:0-12729 GCA_041483855.1 Phycisphaerae bacterium
AGCGAGGCCATGGCGGCGTTTGGGGAGAGGAACAGCAGAGCAGCAGAGGAGCGGACATGGCGGCGACGAGACCCATGGTGGTGGTGACTCGGGAGGTCACGGGAGTGGTGGACGTGCCGGGCGCGGAAGTGCGCATGGGGCGGGACACGCCGCGCCTGGGCCGGGAGGAGTTGCTGGCGTTCGTCAAGGGGGCGAGCGTGGTGGTGAGCATGTACCACGACCAGGTGGACGCCGAGTTCCTGGACGCGGCGGGGCCGGGCCTGAAGGGGGTGTGCAACTACGCGGTGGGGTACGAGAACATCGACGTGCCGCTGTGCACGCGGCGCGGGGTGGTGGTGACGAACACGCCCGACGCCGTGACGGAGGGGACGGCCAACATGGCCGTGGCGCTGATGCTGGCGGTGGCGCGGCGCGTGGCGGAGGGCGACCGTTTCGTGCGCTCGGGGGCCTACGCGGCCAGCGGGGGCCTGAGCATGGCCGCGCTGCTGGGGATGCACCTGACGGGCCAGACGCTGCTGATCGTGGGCGCGGGCCGGATCGGACGGGCGGTGGCGCTGCGGGCGCTGGCGTTCGGGATGCGGGTGGTGTACGCGGCGCGGACGCGCCACATGGATTTCGAGCTGGCGCCGATCGCGGGCCGACGGGTGGAGTTGGACGAGGGGCTCGCGCTGGCGGACGTGGTGAGCATCCACGCGCCGCTGACGGACCAGACGCGCCACCTGATCGATGCGCGCCGACTGGGCCTGATGAAGCGGACGGCGATACTGGTGAATACGGCGCGCGGGCCGATTGTCCAGGAGGAGGCGCTGGTCGAGGCGCTCGGGGCCGGGCGGATCTGGGGCGCGGGGCTGGACGTGTACGAGTTCGAGCCGCGGGTGGCCAAGGGGCTGATCGGGCTTGAGAACGTGGTGCTCACGCCGCACGTGGGGAGCGGGGAGCGCCGGTATCGGGAGTTGATGACCGAAATGGTCAGCGCCAACGCCCGGGCGATCCTGGCGGGGCGGCCCGCGCCGAACGCGGTCGGGGGGTGAAACCGGCGCCGAGCCCTACCGCGTGACCGCGTAGATGATGAGGGCGATCAGCAACGCGACGGAGCCGATGATCCCCATGAGGGCGTGGGCCTTCATGCGGGCTGAGTACCGGCGCTCGGAGTAGGCCCTGTCCTTCGCGGCGGTCCGCTCCTGCTGCCTGGCGCTGGACTGGGCCAGGGCCTGGCCAAGGAGCGTGGACGGGTCGGCCGAGCGCCCGGAGATCCTCTCGTACAGCATGGGGTCGATAGTCATCGTGCACCTCGTGGTTGGGCCGATCCTAACGCCTGCCGCTATGATTGCAAGGGTGATCTCTAGAGTGCGGCGTCGCGGGTCCGGGCCGGAGGGCCGGGCGCCGGGCGCACGCACGGAAGGAGGATCAGGATGCGGGCGGATATCCGGTACAACAACATCATCGACGACGCCGAGTCCAAGCGGGCTCAGGGCGCGGCCGACGCCGCGCCGAATCTGCCCGCGGACCGGATCGACCCGACGACGTTCTACGTGACGCAGCGGTACGAGCGGTACACGCCGGAGAACCACGCGGTATGGCGGGAGTTGTACGACCGGCGGATGGGCGTCCTGGAGGAGCAAGCGTCGCGGACGTTCCTCGACGGGCTCAAGGCCATCAACCTGGTGCGGGACCGGGTGCCCAGGCTGGACGGTCCCGGGGGGATCAACACGTACCTCAAGCCGCTGACGGGCTGGCAGAGCAAGGCGGTGCCGGGCTACCTGCCGGCCAAGGCGTTCTTCGCGTGCCTGTCGAGACGGGAGTTTCCGACGACGATCGTGATCCGGCCGCGCGAGAAGATGGATTACCTGCCGGAGCCGGACATCTTCCACGACATCTTCGGGCACGTGCCGCTGCACGCGGACGCGGTGTTCGCGGACTTCCTGCAGACGTACGGGAAGGCGGCGCTGCTGTGCGAGGACCCGCGCCACGTGGAGCGGCTGGGGCGGCTGTTCTGGTTCACGGTGGAGTTCGGGCTGATCCGCGAGGACGGGCGGCTGAAGATCTACGGGTCGGGGCTGATCAGCAGCCACGGAGAGAGCAAGCACTCGCTGGAGTCCAAGGAGGTGGACCGCCGGCCGTTCGAGCTGGAGCGGGTGTGCCAGACGGCGTTCGAGATCGACCATTACCAGCCGATCTTGTACGTGCTGGAGAGTTTCGAGCAGTTGCGGGACTCGATGAACGAGTACGCCGAGCGGGTGCTGGGCGAGCCGGCGGGGAGGTGAGGGGCGTCGGGGCCTCGGAGAGTTTTTTGCACCGTGAGCGGGCGCGTGGTTGTCTGCGCGCGGGGGCGCACTATTCTGTATGTTGGCGCGCGGGCCGGATCGTGGCGGCGGTGTGGTGGTGGAGAGCGCCCGTGCCTGGTGGTGCTCCGTCGCGGACGCGCTGGGAGGGTGAGAGCGGCGCGGGCGGCGTGAGGGGATGTGCGGCGGCAGGCGGGCGGTTGCGTTCGGCGAGGTGTCCAAGGCGGGCGCGGGCCGAAGAGAGGCGAATCACAGGACCATGGGGACATTCACGACAATCAAGAACGCGTTCCTGCACGGGCGGTGGTCGTCGGAGGATTCGGCGCGCCTGTACGGCCTGGCCGACTGGGGCAAGGGGTACTTCGGCGTCAACGGCCCCGGCCACCTGACCGTGATGCCCGGCAAGGACCCGGCCCACCAGATCGACCTGTACGAGGTGGTGGACGGCCTGCGGGAGCGCGGCATCCACACCCCGGTCCTGATCCGGTTCAACGATCTGCTGGAGCACAGGCTCCGGGAGATTCGCCGGGCGTTCAGCGAGGCGATCACCGAGCAGGGGTACGCGGGGGCCTACTCGTGCGTGTACCCGATCAAGGTCAACCAGCAGCGCCACGTGTGCGAACAGATCGCCACGCTCGCGACCGAACTCGGCTTCGGGCTCGAGGCGGGCAGCAAGCCGGAGCTGCTGGCGGTCCTGGGGCTGTCCGCCGCGGCGGGAGGGCCGGGCGTCAACGGCATGCCGATCGTGTGCAACGGCTTCAAGGACGACGAGTTCATCGAGACGGTGATCCTGGCGACGAAGCTGGGGCGGAACATCATCCCGGTGGTGGAGAAGTTCAGCGAGCTGGAGTTGATCGTCAAGCACGCCAAGGCGTACCAGGTCCGGCCGAAGATCGGGCTGCGGGTGAAACTGTCGAGCCGGGGCGCCGGGCGGTGGGAGGGCTCGGCGGGGGCGCGCAGCAAGTTCGGGCTCTTCGTGAGCGAGGTGCTCAAGGCGGTCGAGTACCTGCGGGCGCAGGGGATGGTGGACTGCGTGAACATGCTGCACTGCCACATCGGCAGCCAGTTGTACGACATCCGGCAGCTGAAGAACGCGGTCAACGAACTGGCGCACATCTACACGGAACTGCACCGGCTGGGCGCCGGGTTGACCATGATCGACATCGGCGGGGGCATGGGCGTGGACTACGACGGCAGCCAGTCGGCGTGGAACTCGTCGATCAACTACACGGTGGCGGAGTACGCCGCGGACGTGGTGTACCGGATCAAGAGCGTCTGCGACGACGCCAAGGTGCCGCACCCGATGATCCTGAGCGAATCGGGGCGGGCGATGGTGGCGTACTCGAGCGTGCTGGTGTGCGACGTGCTGGGGACGAGCCGGTTCGAGGCGGACCCGAACGTGGAGGAGATCGAGGCGGCGATGCGGGGGGAGACGGAGGGGGGCAGCGAGGTGCCCCAGCCGGTGCTGGACCTGCTCGACGCGTACAAGAACATGACGGACCGGAACCTGCTGGAGTCGTTCCACGACTCGATGCAGGCACGCGACGAGGCGATGAGCCTGTTCGCCCTGGGGTACATGAGCCTGCCCATGCGGGCGGCGTCCGAGAAACTCTTCTGGGGGATCGGGCGGAAACTGATCGAGAAGGCGAGCCGGCGCGGCGAACTGCCCGAGGAGTTCGAGAGCCTGCCCGAGAGCCTCAGCGACATCTATTTCTGCAACTTCTCTCTCTTCCAGAGCATGCCGGACTCGTGGGCGATCGACCAGTTATTCCCGATCTGCCCGATCCACCGGCTCAACGAGGAGCCGACGCGCCGCGGGATCCTGGCGGACATCACCTGCGATTCGGACGGCAAGGTGGACCGGTTCGTGGACAAGCGGATCGAGAAGAAGACGCTGGAGCTGCACGAACTCAAGGGAGGCAACGGGGACGGCGCGGGCCAGGAGCCGTACTACCTGGCGGTGTTCCTGCTGGGAGCGTACCAGGAGATCCTGGGGGACCTGCACAACCTGCTCGGGGACACGCACGCGGTGCACGTCTCCTTCGACGCGCAGGGGGATTGGGAGATCGACGAGGTGATCGAGGGGGACACGGTCGAGGAGGTGCTCCAGTACGTGCAGTACGACCACGAGGCGCTCAAGCGGGCGATGCGGTTGGACGTGGAGGCCGCGGTGAAGCAGACGCGCCTGACGGTGTCGGAGGGCAAGAGCCTGCTGAAGTTCTACGACGAGGGGTTGGAGGGGTATACGTACCTGGAGGGGTGAGGAAGGCGCAGAGAACAGGGCACAGGCGGGGGGAGAGGCGGAGGGGAACGCGAAGGGGCACATCATGAATCGGCAGGTCAGTCTGACGGATCGGCTGAGAGTCGAGTCGCCGTGCCCGGTGGCGTGGGAGTCCATGCGCGGCGGGGACCGGGAGCGGTTCTGCGCCAAGTGCGGGTTGCACGTACACAACCTGTCGGCGATGACACGAGCGCAGGCGGACGCGTTGCTCGGGATGGGGCGGGAACGGCTGTGCGTGAACTATCTGACGCGGGCGGACGGAAGGCCGCTGACGCTGGATGACCAGGCGGAACTGGGCTGGTGGCGTTGGTCGGTCCGGTGGCCGCGACTTGGGCGGCTCGTCCACGGGGTGGCCGCGGGGCTGGGGCTTGGATTGATCGCGGGGGCGCTGCAGGGATGCTGGCCGCAGCGGACCCTCGGCCACCTGTGCGCTCCCAGAGACGTTCCGCCGGCGAACGCGCCGGACCAGCATGGGGCCGAGCCGACCGCGCCGAGGCCTACTGGCGACTCGCCGGATGCTCCGCCTTGACGATCGGCTAGCCATCGCCAGCAACGACGGCGCCCGGGGACCCGGTGCGGGCGGCGCCTCCAGAATACACTCTGCCCGACGCGTCACCCCCGCGTCGCCTTCGCCAACCCGATTGGCCAGGGGGGCTTGGCCGGATGGAGCAAAGCCATGAAGAAGTGGACGAAGAAGGACCTGCTGTCGCGACCGATTGAGCACGTGGACATCACGGCGTTCGACGCGCGTCCGGTGATCGCGGCGTACCGCTCGATGGCCTACTCGGCGCGCACGCTGGCCAAGGGCGCGGACATCTACTCGATGATGCTGGCGGACAAGGACTGCGCGGTGATCCTGACGCTGGCGGGGTCGCTGATCTCGGCAGGGCTCAAGCGGGCGGTGGTGACGCTCGTCGAGAACAACATGGTGGACGCGATCGTGTCCACCGGGGCGAACATCGTGGACCAGGACTTCTTCGAGGGGCTGGGGTTCAGGCACTACATCGCGCCCGGGTCGCCCGAGGCGCCGCCGGTGGACGACGTGATGCTGCGGGACCTGATGATCGACCGCATCTACGACACGTACATCGACGAGGACGACCTGCGGGCGTGCGACGAGGCGACCAAGAAGGTCTTCGACGGCTTCGACCCGGGGGCGTACTCGTCGCGCGAGTTGATCGACGCGATGGGGGCCTACCTGGCCCGCCACCATCCCAAGAACGAGTCGGTGGTGCTCGCCGCGCACCGCAAGCGCGTACCGATCTTCTGCCCGGCTTTTTCCGACTGCTCGGCGGGGTTCGGGATCGTGCTCCACCAGGTAGAGAAGATGGAGGCGGGCGAGCCGATGGTGGCGTTCGACAGCGGCAAGGACTTCCGGGAGTTGACGGACCTGAAACTGGCGAGCAAGGACACCGGGCTGTTGATGCTCGGCGGCGGGGTGCCCAAGAACTTCGCCCAGGACATCGTGGTGGCGGCGGAACTGCTCGTCGAGCGCCGGGGCGGGCAGGCCCACGGCGACGTGAGCATGCACAAGTACGCGGTGCAGATCACCGTGGCGGACAGCCGCGACGGGGCGCTGTCGGGCAGCACGCTGCGCGAGGCGTGCTCGTGGGGGAAGGTGGATGTGGTCCACGAGCAGATGGTGTTCGGGGAGATCACGGCGGTGTTCCCGATCCTGGCGAGCGATGCGTACCACCGTGGGGAATGGAAGCGGCGGAGGGGGTTCAGGTTCGCGGACGTGTTCGGAAGGCAGGTGGAGAGGGTGTGAGGAGTCGCATCCGCCGAGGCTGCCACCCGTATGCTCCATCATGCCAGCACATCCGTGGCGCCGCCGCCTGTCCCTGATTAGCACTTGCGTGGCCCTTGCGTTTGCGGTACAGATCCCTCTGGCGTGGTCGTGCGTCGCTCTCTCCGGCCTGACCGGATTCTCCGGAACAAACCTGCAACTGATCGTCCCCGCCAATGCGCAGTCCGATGCCGAGACGATCGACGTGCAGGCCCATTCCGCGATCGGGGTGCGGTCGATCAGCCTGGTGGCGAGCCCGCCGATGGGGCTGCCGCGCCGGACGCTGGCCATCCTCGCAGGTCCAAATGGCACGCTTGTGCGCTCTCGCCAGGTGGCCCCTTGGTCACCCGCCGAAATACATCCCGTCCTCGTCAGCGATGCGGCGTGGCCGGCGACCACCGGTGCATCTGTCACGCCCAACGTGGTCTCCTACTGCGTCTCGCTGGCCCACGTCGAAGGCGCGGGCTGGCCCTTCGCCTGCGTTGAAGGTCGCATCGATTACGACCCCGCCAGTCGCGCCTTCAGCACGAATGGTGTGCTCACCTCCGCCCCGTTCCTGCCCGCCTCAGTTATGGACGACGCCGGCTACTACTGCTACCACCCACGCTGGACTGGGTACCTCGCCAACACCGTGGTGGATGGTGCCCTGCTCGCCCTCCTCTACTGTTTCATTGCGTTCGGCGCTCGCGCCGTGATCGGGGCCAATCGCCGCCGGCGCGGGCTGCGCGTTCGATGAGCCCACAGCCTGCGCGAGCTGCGGGATGGGTCGCCGTGCCCGGAGTGTGGGCTCGGCTTCACGGCCCGATCAGGTAGATGAAGATGAACGCCGGGTCGTCCTCCAGTTTCGGGGCCGCGACGATGAAGCGGCGCTGCTCGGGGATGAGCAGCGACGTGCGCGCTCCCGCCGCGGTGGTCATCGTGAACTCGGGCGTGTAGGCATCGGCCGATTCCTGCTTGATCGACGCGATCTTGCCGCCGCCGCCACCGGTGATGAGGATCCGCCTGGTCGCCCCGTCGTACCAGATGTCGTCGGCATCCGGCGGGCAGTCGAGCGTGGCGATGGTCTTGCCGCTGGCGGTGTCGAGCACGAGCAGTTTGGCAGGCTGGCGGCAGGCCACGAAGAGGCGGGCGCGCTCGGCGTCCAGGGCCATGGGGAAGTTGGACTTGGCGCCGTCGAGTATCCAGGTGGCGGTCACGGCGTCCTTGTCGCGGTCGATGACGGCGACGTGACCCGCCGCGGCGATGTTCACGTAGATGCGGCGGGCTTTGGGATCGAGTTCGAACGCCTCGGGCTGGCCGTCGAGCGCGGCGTCGGGGCCCTTCTCGCCGGTCTTGGGGTCGAACGAGCCGATGGCCCGCCCGTGGGCCACGTAGACGCGCTTGGCAGCGCCGTCGTACCGCAGGTTGTCCGCCTCGCCGGAGAACTGGACTCTGGCGGATTCGGCCAGCACGCCCGCACCGTCGGCCTGGTAAACGCGGCACGCACCGTCGCCGCCGCACGAGACGACCAGGCGCCGCAACTCGGGGACATACACGACGCCCTGCGGCTCAGCCAGCCCCGTGATGGACTGGACGACCATGTTGGCCTGGATGTCGAGGACCTCGAGCGAGCCGTTGCGGATCGCGGCCACGAAGAGGCGGCCGGTCTGAGGGTCGGCCGCCATGTGGTCGATGCGCCCTGTCACGTTGGGCAGGACGCTGCGCTGCATCATGGCCAAGGGGTCTTTGTACGGCCATGGCGGGGCGGCGGGCTCGGGTACGGGCAGCACGAGGGGAGGGCCGGGCTTGGCGTCCTGCGCTGGGCACGGGAGGGCGTGCGCGCCGACAAGCAAGGCGGGTATGAGCAACGCCGCGCGGCGAACGGGATTCGCGTGGTTGGACATGGAGGAATCGTAAGGCGGGACCGGCGTGCGGAGGCTCCCGGCTACGGGCGCGCTTCAAGGATCAGGTTGAACGGAGTCTGGGTAGCGCGCCGGAATCGGGTGAAACCGCCCTTGGTGACCACCTCGCGCAGGCGGGCCTCGCCGGCCTGGGCGCCCAGGGCCGGGCCGTTGGAGGCCAGCGAGGCGGGGACGCAGACCAGCGTGCTGGCGGCGCTGAAGCAGCGACCGATGGGGTTCAGGTTGTCTTCCAAGCGGTCGCGGGCGAAGGGTTCGACGATCAGCCACGTTCCCTCGGGCGTGAGCCGCCTGCGGACCTGGGCCGCGGCGCCGACCGGGTCGCCCATGTCGTGCAGGCAGTCGAAGCAGCAAATCAAGTCGTAGTCTCCCCCGCTGCCGTTGGCCGCGCCGGCGCGGCCTTTCATCCGCGAGCCGTTGGAGTGGGCGGGGAAGTCAGTGGACTTGGCGGTCCCGAACGAGCAGTTGGCGGACACCCCGGCGGCCTCGGCCGCGGTCGTGGCGTGGTCGATCGACGGGGCGTGGTAATCGAAGCCGATGAACGCCGACTTGGGAAAAGCCTTGGCCATGAGGATGGTGGAGGCGCCGTGCCCGCAGCCGACATCGGCGACCACGGCGCCCCGTTCGAGTCGGGCCTTGACGCCGTCGAGGGCCGGGATCCAGGAGCCGATGAGGTTGGCTTCGTAGGAGGGGCGGAAGAACCGCTCGGTGCCCTCGAAGAGGCACTGGTGGTGGTCGCCCCAGTCGACGCCGTTGCCGGTGCGGAAGCCCTCCTCGGTCTTGGTCGCGTCGTGGAAGACCGCGGCGCAGACCTGGAATCCGCCCTGCATGAACACGGGGCTGTGCTCGTCGGCGAGCACCATCGCCTGCTCGGGAGGCAGGGTGTACTTGCCGCTCTTGGCGTCGTATTCGACATACCCCCCCGCGGCCTGGTTGAGCAGCCACTCGCGGATGTAGCGCTCGGCGGTCCGGGTGCGCTTGGCCAGTTCGGCGGGAGTCAACGGTCCGGCGTCCTTCATGGCCTTGTAAAGGCCGAGCCGGTCGCCGAGCATGACCAGGACGGAACTCATGGTGGCGCCCAGGTCGCCAAGGGCTTTGAACACGAACTGGTTCAGTTTGTCCTCATTGACGGCGGGCATGGTGTGCTCCTCTGGGAACCAGGGCTGCGATCGGCGCGAACCTGACGAGTGGACCAGAGTCCGCGGCCGAGGTCAAGACCGAACATTGTGCGGCCGGTGTGCTGGGAACGGGGCACGCCTAGCGTTGGGGCGTGGTGCGCGAATCGGACTTGTTGGACCATATATACGCGAGGTCGCGCGACCTGGGGCGGCGGTACATGCAGGTGGTGGTCGGACCGGGGGACGATTGCGCTGTCGTACGGACGGGCTCGGGCGACCAGGTGCTGCTGACGGTCGACCAGTTGGTCGAGGGGCGGCACTTCGCCAGCGGCACACCCGTGGACCGGATCGCGCGCAAGATCATGGCCCGCAGCGTGAGCGACATCGCCGCAATGGGGGGAACCCCCAACTGGGCCCTGGCGACGGGGGCGCTGCCCGCCGAGTACGAGAAGGCGGATGCCCTGTTCGACTCCATGGCCCGCTGGGCGAACCACTGGGGGTGCCCGCTGGTGGGGGGTGACATCGCCATATTCGAGCCGGCAGGCAATGTGGTGGTGGACGGCGAGCCGGCGGCCCAAGGGGCGATGGTGCTGACCGTTACCGTGGGGGGCTCGCCGCACGTGCGCCGGGGGCCGGTGCTACGCAGCGGGGCGCGGGCGGGGGATGCCCTGTGGGTGACGGGCCGGCTGGGCGGGTCACTGGCATCGGGCCGGCACCTGACCTTCGAGCCGCGCGTGCGCGAAGGGACCTGGCTGTGCGACCGGCTGGGGGAACACCTGCATGCGATGATCGACCTGTCGGACGGTTTGGGGATCGACGCGGGTCGGGTGGCCGCGGCGTCGGGCACGCGGGTCGAGATCGACGCGTACCGCCTGCCGATGCACGAAGGCGTGAACGACCGGCTGGCGGCCATGGGAGACGGCGAGGACTACGAGTTGTGCTTCACGACGACGGGAACCATCGAGTTGCCGGGCACATGCGAGGAGACCGGCACGCTCTTGACGCGGATCGGGTGCGTAAAGGCAGGAGGCGGGTGTGTGGCGGTGGATGAGAAGGGGACGGCGATCGATGTGTCGAGGTTGGGTTGGGACCATGGGGCACAGCAGACAGGCAGGACAGAGCGGGAAGCGGGCGCGAATGAAGGTTGAGCGGGTAAATCGGTCGGAGGGGCACACCGTGGCGCTGGGGGCGGCGCTCGGGCGGGTGCTGCGCGCTGGGGACGTTGTGGCGCTGCACGGGGAACTGGGGGCGGGCAAGACTTGCCTGGTGCGGGGGATCGCGGCGGGCATGGGCCTTGACCCATCGGTGGTGAGCAGCCCAACGTTCTTGATCGTGCATGAATACGAGCCGGCGCGCCACAGGCCGGGCGCGCCAGAGCTGGTGCACGTGGACGCGTACCGGCTGGGTGGCGTGGAGGACCTGGACTCGATCGGATGGGACCGGGTGTGCGATGGCTCGGCGGTGATCGTGATCGAGTGGGCCGAGCGGGTCGCGGGCGCACTGCCGGCCGGTGAGCGGCGGCTGGACATCTCGATGGAGACGGTGGATCGGCGGACGCGCCGGATCGTCATTGAGGGGGCACGGGCGTGGCAGGACAGGGGAGGCTGGGAAAAGGTGGAAGGATCCGCGCCGCCGGTGTCTCCGGCGCCTGGGAAACTGCCGAAGGGGTGGGTGCGGTGCCCGGTGTCGGGGAGCCCGGTGGCACCGGACTCGCCGACCTTCCCGTTCGCGGATCAGAAGTGCCGGTTGGCCGACCTGGGGCGGTGGTTCAGTGGTTCCTACGTCGTCAGCCGCGAGCTGAAGGAGGAGGACCTCGACGATCCGGACCTCCAAGGCGGCGGAGCCAAGTCGTAGGTAGGATTGGGGCTGATGCGAACAGGTACAAAGCGAACGGGCGTGCCACGGACGATCGGCCTGCTATGCGCCGCGGTGAGCGTGGTGGGGATGGCGGTCGCGCTGGCGATGGCTCAGGGAACGGGAGCAAACAGCGGCGGTGCATCCGAGCCGGCGCGCCAGGCGCTCGGGGCGAGCCTGCGGGCGCTGTTCCTGCAATCCGTGGACCTCTTCACCGTGCTGCTGGTGACCGGATCGATCGCTTCGGTGGCCGTCATCATCCAATGTGTGTGGGAGGTGCGGGGCAAGAACATCCTGCCCGTGGACGGCGGCGGGGCGGTCGAGACGATCCGGCGGTTGGCCAAGTTCGCACGGTGGGAAGAACTGCGCGAGTACGTGGAGCACGCCGATGACACCTTTGTCAGCCGCGTCGTGCGGGCGGGCCTGCGGGCGTCGGCCAGCGGGGCGGACCGCGCGGGGATCCGGGACTCGGCGGAACTGGCGGCGTCGGAGGAGTGCGGCCGGTGGTTCCGCAAGATCGAGCCGCTAAACATCATCGGGAATCTGGGGCCGCTTCTGGGGCTGGCGGGCACGGTGTGGGGGATGATCATCGCGTTCACGTCGCTGGGCCAGGGCGGCGGTCAGGCGAACCCGGGGGAGTTGTCGCTGGGGATTTCCAAGGCGCTGTTCCACACGCTGCTGGGGCTGATGCTGGCGGTGCCGTCGCTGGTCGTGTTCGGATTCTACCGCAGCGTGATCGACCGGCTGTGCACACGAGCGATGGTGGTGTCGGCGGAGATCGTGCAGATGCTGCCGGCAGCGGGCGAGGACGCGCCGGTGGAGAAGGCTGGGGGCGCGGGACGGGCGAAGGTCGGCGCGGCGGGCTAATGCCTCCTCTTCACCACAAGGAACACACAAGAAGACCGCGGAACAGCGGTGAACGGGGATCGGGCAGGCCTGCTGGTTCTCTCGGTGATCTCCGTGCGTTGTGGTGAATGGGTTTCGGCCAGCAGAGGCGGTTCATGCGAAGAGCGCGGCTACTGGCGGGTCGGCCGTTCGGCGAGATCAACGTCACGCCGCTCATCGACGTGGTGATGTGCCTCATCGTCTTTTACCTCATGGTGGGCAAGCTGGCGTCGGACCGGCGGAGCGAGGTGCGGCTGCCGCAGTCGTCGGTCGGCCAGACCGATACCGGCCCGCGGGTGCTGGTCGTGAACGTGCTGAGCCCGAAGGGCTCGCCCGGCGGCGGCGCGGCGGCGCAGGTGGTGGTGGATGGAGCGGAGGTGGCGGGGCCCGACGCCTTGGAGCGGCTGGTGCGCGAGCGGCTGCTGAACCAGCCCCAGACCGTCGTGCAGATCCGGGCCGGGGCCGACCTGCCCTTCGGGTCGGTCTCGCCGGTGATGCACGCGTGCACGCGGGGCGGGGCGGCGAGCGTGCGGCTGGCGGCTCAGCGCGTGGGGGGGACCCCATGAGCGGCGGCGCTGGTGGAACGGGCAGCCTCAGGCGCCGGCGGGCCCTGTACCTCTGGCAG
>JBGPGM010000016.1:0-12619 GCA_041483855.1 Phycisphaerae bacterium
CCAGGAACCTCATCCGCGTCTTCTCCGAAGGCGTGCCGCGCAACCCGACCGCCGAGCAGCTCGCCCAGATTCGTTCCCTCTCCGCGGAGTCCGATTCCCCCAGCCGCGAACTGGCCCGCTACATCGCCGAGGTGGCCGACGCCGAGAACACCGCCGTCAAGCCCATGCTCGTGTTCCGCCTGGACCGCTTCCTGCGCGGCGGGGACCACTCCGCATTCAACGAGGCCGGCTTCGCCGCCGTCCGTTTCACCGAGGTGGACGAGGACTACCGCCACCAGCACCAGACGCCGCGCACCGAACCTGGCCCCGACGGCAAGCCCGTCCAGTACGGCGACCTGCCCGAGTCCGTGGACGCCGACTACCTGGCGAACGTCGCCCGCCTCAACGCCGCGGCCCTGGTCCACCTGGCCAACGCGCCGTCGGCTCCCGCGCACGCGCGCATCATCACCGCCAAACTGGAGAACTCGACGACGCTTCGCTGGGACCGCAGCCCCGAGCCCGGCGTCGCCGGCTACGAGATCGTCTGGCGTGAGACCACCGCGCCGACGTGGAACCACGTCAAGGACGCGGGAGACGTGACCGCGGCCACCCTCGATTTGAGCAAGGACAACTTCTTCGTCGGCATCCGCGCCTACGACAAGGCCGGCTACCGCAGCCCCGTCGTCTTCCCCATCGCCGCGAAAGAATAACCCGCCCTTTCCCATTCAGCACTTCCCTGGCTCTCTTGGAGATCTGCTGCTGCCATTTCCGTGGAGACCCCCATGCCCGCCGACGCCCTCGACTACACGATCATCGGCGATGACCTGCAGGCGGTCATCGTCGCCCTCGACCCCGGCGAGGCCGTCGTCGCCGAGGCCGGGGCCATGATGTTCATGGAAGACGGCATCGAGATGGGCACCCAACTGTCCATGAAGGAGAACCCCGGCGGCCTGCTCGGGCGCCTCTTCGAGGCCGGCAAGCGCGTCCTTACCGGTGATTCGTTCTTCGTCACCCTCTTCGCCAACCAGTCCAGTATCCGGCGGGACGTCGGCTTCGCCGCGCCCTACCCCGGCCACATCGTTCCCCTGGAACTCGGCGAGCACGGCGGCCAACTCCTGTGCCAGAAGGATGCTTTTCTCTGCGCGGCCCGCGGCGTCGAGATCGACATCGCCTTCACCAAGCGCCTCGGCGCCGGCCTCTTCGGCGGCGAGGGGTTCATCCTCCAACGCCTGCTCGCCCCATCCGGGCGCGGCCTGGCCATCTGCCACGCCGGCGGCACCGTCCTGCCCCGCACGCTCGGCCCGGGCGAGACCCTGCGCGTCGATACCGGCTGCCTCGTCGCGTTCGAGACGACGGTCGATTACGACATCCAGTTTGTCCCCGGCGTCACGAACGTCCTCTTCGGCGGCGAGGGCCTGTTCTTCGCCAAGATGAGCGGACCCGGCAAGGTCTGGCTCCAGACCCTCCCCTTCTCGCGCCTGGCCGACCTCATCATCGCCGCCGCGCCACGGCACGGCGGCACGTCCAAGGAGGAAGGCTCCATTCTCGGGGGCCTGGGCCGGATGGTCGGCGGTCGTTGAGCGCCGACGGGCGCCGACCACGACCGCGTAGGATCGATGCGATCCCGGAGCGAGAGCGACGGCTCACGTTGCCAACCAGAACTAGCCGAACGCCCCTTCGACCACCTCCGGCAACACCTCGCCGCTCTTGGCACGCACCGACCAATCCACGCGGCGCGAGATCGGTGTCGCATCGAGGTTGATCTCCGCGGTCCGCGCCCCCCGCGCCCGCGCCATCTCGACGTACCCCGCCGCGGGGTACACCACGCTGCTCGTTCCTACCGACAGGAACAGGTCGCACGTTTCCATCGCCTCCGCCGCCGCGCCCAGCGCCGCCACCGGCAGCATCTCGCCGAACCACACCACCCCCGGTCGAAGCAGCCCTCCCCATTCCGATCGCACCGGACACTCGACAAACGCTGCCGGCCCTGGCTCCACCTCACGCCCGGTCCTCGTACACCGCCACACCATGATCGACCCGTGCAACTCAACCACGTTGCGGCTGCCCGCCCGCTGGTGCAGCCCGTCTACGTTCTGCGTCAGCAGCGTGAACCGCCCGCCGCGGGCCGCCACCCGGCGCTCCACTTCGGCCAGCGCCACGTGCCCCGGATTCGGCACGCACGCCAGGCACCCCAGCCGCCGCCGGTCGTACCAGCGCGTCACCATCTCCGGGTCCGCTTCGAACGCCTCGGGCGTGGCCAGTTTCTGCGGGTCAAAGTCCTTCCACAGCCCCGCCATCGTGTCGCGGAACGTGGGGATGCCGCTCTCGACCGACACGCCGGCGCCGGTGAGCACGACGACGGAGTTGGCCCCCGCCAGCGCCTGCGCGATCTGTGCGACAGAGTCGTCCATGCCACACAGGATACCCCGCCCTGCCTACGCCTCCCGACCGCCCAGGAGGCGCGCTAGTTCGCTCATTCGCGCCAAGTGGTAGTCATCGTGGGCCGCGCAGAACGCCATCCAATCCACCAGCCGAAGCTCCTGCCTGAGGCGCGGATGGAGGCTGGTGCGCGCGAAGTCCGCGTCGGCCAGCCCCTCCAATCGCGTCACCAGGTGTTCCCTTGCCGCGCGGAACGCGCCCAGCAGCGTCGTGATCGACCTCTCGTTGTGGTGCGCCTCGTTCGTCGCCCGGTTCGTCATGTCCGCGGCTCGCAGCACCGACTTGCCCGCAAGGAAGTCGTCGATCCGCTTCTCCCCAAGCGGTTCCAGGTCCAGCAGGTGCCCGATGTTCTCCTGGATCGACCAGGAGTTCGCCTCGCGCCGCGTAAGAATCGGCGCCGGGCACCTCCGCACCCTGTCCTCGATCCGAGCCGGCACGCCGCGCAACCGCTCAAGGATGTCGGGCCAGAGACCAACCGGAAAGTCGAACGTGAACCGACGCTCGATCCAAGGCACTCTGGCGCCCACGACGCTCTCCTTGCTCCGCGCGATGATGCGCGCCCGCGTGCGCGACCCGTTCACCTCACCGCTCGTTCGCCGCCACCCACCTCGCCACCTTCGCGGGCTGGTATCTGCCCATCGCCGCCAGCATCGCCGTCTCGTCGCGCTCCACCAGCACCATCGCCCGGCTGGCCGGCCGCAGCAGTCCATTCTCCGTCGCGTGATCCAGGAACTTGAGCAGGTGGTCGAAGTACCCCGCGACGTTTAGCACGCCGCACGGCTTGGCGTGGATCCCCAACTGGCTCCACGACAGCGCCTCGAACAACTCATCCAGCGTCCCGAACCCGCCCGGCATCGCAACGAACCCGTCCGACACATCTGCCATCGCGGCCTTGCGCTCGTGCATCGTCTTGACCACCCGCAGTTCCGTCAGCCGCGGGTGGGCCTTCTCCTTATCGACCAGGGCCCGCGGGATCACGCCGATCACTTTGCCGGAGCGTGCCAGCGCCGCATCCGCCACAATCCCCATCAGCCCCATCGAGCCGCCGCCGTAAACCAGGGTCACTCCCTGCTCGGCAAGCAACGAACCCAGGCGCTGCGCCGCGTCGGCGAATCGCCGGTCCGACCCCGGCGTGGACCCGCAGAAGACGCACACGCTCCCCGGCACGTTGTTCATTCAAGCTTCCCCCGGTTGAGGATCGGAAAGTCGTAGAGCTCGGCGATCTGGCCCGCGTCTTTCTTTTCCAGCCTGCTCAGCCGCTTGATGACGCCATTGGGGTCCGCCACTGCCAGCGACCCGAGCATCTGGAACTTGTGCGCCAGGAGGACCTTCAGGTCCGCGGTCGTGTTCCGCGCGTGGCCCGCCGGGTACATCACCAGCCCCGAGTCCACCGTGGAGCCCTTATCATCCGTGATCGCGATCGACGTCGGGATTCCGTCGGGGTACTTCGCGTCGTACTCCGGCCCGCCGTGCCGGAACTCCATCTTCTCCATGAGTTCCCGCGTGAGCGGGTGCGCGAGCGCCCGCCGGTCGAAGTCGTGCGGCCCGAGCATCAGTTCCTTCCACCCCAGCGTGCGTCGCGGCCTCCCCCCTCCCACTGCGGGCCCGTGTTGCAGTTCGATCGCCTTGCGCAGCATCGTGCACACCAGGTACAGCATCGAATGGTCCGCCGATTGGCGCGTGCGCGGGTCACGCTTGGCCGGATCGCCGATGATCCCGAACGCCGGCTCGTACGCCCTCACCACGATCTTCTTGATCCGCTCGCCGCGCCGGCCGTCGAGCAGGCTCGGGCGGGCCGCCAACAGGTCGATCAGCCCCTGCAGCGCCCCGGCCGACTGGTGCTCATAAAGCCCGAGCTTGAAGTGCATCCCCATGACGGCGAAATCCCGCCCCGCCCGCGCCAGCACCAGCTCGAACGGCGACCGCCCCTTGGTCGCCGGCTTCTCGAACAGACAGAAGATCGCCTCCGGATTCCGGAAGATGTCCCGCGGCCCCACGAACCCCGCCATCGACCGCTGCACCGCCATCACCGCGAACTCCGTCGAGATCGCCGCGGACGCCCCCTTGGAGTCCGACAGCTGCTTGCCCGCCCGGATCGCGCGGAACGGGATCGCGTGCGCCACGACCATCCCTATCGCCGATTCAATCTCTTCCGGCGACGCCCCCATTATCGCCCCGAACGTCGCCGCGGACGCGATCGCCCCGTGCACCACGTGGTCGATCTTGTACGTCTTGAGGCTGAATAGCTCCGCCAGCCGGCCCCGGATCTCGTCCACCAGGATCATCCCCCGGACCGCGGCGCCCCCGTCCAGCCCCATCATCTGCGCCGCGGCCACCGGCACGGAGTAGAAATCGTTGTGCCCGAACTCGCCGGCCGTGTGCCCCCGCGCCGGGTTGTAGCCGAAGTTCGTCCCGTTGGAGTCCCATTCGCGCACCGCGGCGCCGTTGGCCAGCGCCGCCTTCTCCACCGCCACCTCGAAGCCCGAGCCGAAGACCGTCGCCCCGCTCCGCTTGACCGGGTAGCGCCCGGACCCGAGCAGCGTGCCCAGCGTCCCGAACCCGGCCGGCGGCACGCGGTACTGGAGGGCCTCGTTGCGCAGCACCGTCGGCGCGTTGGTCCCCAGCGCCAGCGCCGAGATCCCGCACAGCACCGCGTCGGTGTGGAACAGGTTTGTCCGCTCGATCACCGACGCATCCGGCTCGGCGCGAGCGCCCGGCGCAGCGCTCATGAAGTCCACGGCGAACGTCCCCAGCCCTAGCGCCTGGTTGGTGTCGGCGGGCAGCGTCACGAAGGCGTCGGCGGTCGGCATGTCGCGCGTCCTCTCACAGGCCCCAAGAGGCCCACAGCGTATCCCCTGACGATGGGTGCCGTGGCGGGGCTGCGACGCCCGCCCGCCACGGTAATGCCGGCACATGCCGGCGAGCGTTCGTCTTGTCCCGCGCCGCCGCACCGGTACACTTCCGCTCACGCTGGGAGGACCGAGACCCGGGGGGGACGGGTGGGGAGCGGCGTTGCCCGTGTCGGGCCGCGTCGCTCTGGACCCCGGAGCACTGCCCATGGCCGACGCCGCAGCGACCGCGACCGCCCCGACCCAAACCGAGCGCCCCAACAGGGTCGAGATCACCGACGCGGGCCCGTGCCGCAAGAAGATCGCCATCGAGATCCCGGCCGAGACCGTGAACGAGCAGCTCGGCTCGTCGCTGGACACGCTGATGATCGAGGCGGAACTGCCGGGTTTCCGCAAGGGGCGCGCGCCGCGCCGCCTGATCCAGAAGAAGTTCGGCACGGCCGTTCAGCGCGAGGCCAAGACGCAACTGGTCGCCTCCGCTTATTCCCGCGCCGTCGAGGAGCACAAGCTCCGCGTCATCGGCGACCCCATCGCCGAGGGGCTGGACAAGGTCGAACTACTGGAGGGCAAGGCGCTGGCGTTCGAGTTCGAGGTCGAGGTCCCGCCCAACTTCGACCTCCCCGCGCTCGAGGGCATCCCCGTCCGCAAGCCCATCCTCGAGGTGACCGACGAGATGGTCGCCGAGGAACTCGAGCGCATCGCCCTGCACGAGGGCCGGCTGGAGCCGCGCGACAAGCCCGAGCCCGGCGACTACCTGACCGGTCACGGCAAGATGACGGGCGAGGACGGAACCATCCACTTGGACATCGCCGACGCCGTCATCCAGGTCCCCCCGCCCGAGAAGAAGGGCAAGGGCATGATCCTGGGCATCCTCGTGGGTGACTTCGGGGATCAACTGGGCCTGCCCAAACCCGGCGGGAAGGTCACCATCAAGGCCGTCGCACCGGAACTCCACGAGAACGAGGCGATCCGCGCCAAGCCCATCACCATGGAGTTCGCCGTCGCCCGCGTGGACCGCATCATCCCCGCCTCCATCGACGACCTCCTCAAGCGCTACGGCATGGCCTCGGCCGGCGACCTGCGCGACGCGGTCCGCACCCGCATCTCCAGCCGCGTCCTGCTCGAACAGCAGGCCGTCCAGCGCCAGCAGATCGCTCGCTTCCTGCTCGACCACATCCAGATGGATCTGCCCGAGCTGGTCACGGCCAACCAGGCCGCGCGCAACCTCGCCCGCCAGCGCCTGGAACTGATGCACCGCGGCATGGATCCGCTGAAGATCGAGGAACGCCTTGCGGAACTGCGTGCGGCCTCCAGCCAGACCGCGGTGCGCGAGCTCAAGCTCTTCTTCATCCTCGACAAGGCCGCCGAGACGCTGGACATCAAGGTCTCAGACGCCGAGATCAACGGACGCATCGCCCAGATCGCCGCCAGCCGCAACGAGCGGCCCGACAAGGTCCGCCAGGAACTGATCCAGCGCGGCCAGGTCGGCTCCGTCTACGCGCAGGTGCGCGAGCACAAGACCATGGACGCGATCCTGGGCAAGGCCAAGGTCACCGAGATGCCGGCCGCGGACTTCAACAAGTTCATCGCCGAGCAGAACAAGGCCGAGGCCGCGGCGACCGGCTCGGGCGCGCCGGCCAAGTCTCACGCTGCGCCCAGGCCTGCCAAGGTCGCCAAGGCCAAGGATGACGAGGACGAGAAGAAGCCCGCCAAGAAGACAACCAAGAAGACGGGCAAGAAGGCGCACTGAGCGCCCACGGGCGTGCGGTTCGGCTCGGGGTCAGCCCAGTTTCCCGCTCATGATCGATCCGCACCCGGGGCAGGCGATACCGTGCGCGCCGTGCGGCTGGCCCGAAAGGTCCTTGCCGCACGCCAGACACCTGGGGCGCGACATCCGCATCGTGGCCTTGCCCACCGAGACCGCCGCGGCGGCCACGGCTACTCCCAGAACCGGCAGCATCGGCAGGCCAGCGAGGACGATGGTGGCGGTTGTGGCCAACGCGATCCCGACCAGCCAAGCCAGCAACTTCAGTTTCGTTCGGGAGATCCAGAGCATTCCAAGGGTCCTGTCCCCCACCCGCCCCCCGCTTGGCCTCACGCCAGCCTCCGACCGAGAAAGGGTATGCGCCGCTCCGCCGTCCCGCTTTCGGCACTTCGTGCTCTGCCTCCTCACACTTTGCGGTACGCGTCGATGACATCGCGGACGTGGTAGGGCCTGGGGATGTCCTTCATGTCGATCTCGATGTCGTCCTGGGCGGAACTGGAGATGCCGACCTCGCCGACGTCCTTGATCCGCTGCCAGAACGACTGCTTGATCTGGAGGTTGCGGATATCCGCGTGCATGACCTCGCTGGTTTCGCGCCCCAGCAGGCCGCGGGAGGAGATCGTCCGCCGGTTCGTGACCTCCAGAGAAGCACCCATCGTGGCGACTTTCCAGGCGCCCAGGCCCGCCAGCCCGACGGCCGCAACGACCAGACACGCCCAGGCCCACCAGGCGGGTTGGTGGTTGTAGGCCACGTAGGCCGCGCCCCCGGCGCCGCCCAAGACCGCGGCCAGCAGCAGCAGGAAGACGCCCGGCCGTGCTCGGAACATGGCGGGGCGGACGAGCATGACGCGTCGCTCCGGCTCGGCGGCGGTGGTGCGTTCGCGCGCTGGATCTGACGGGGCGGTCGGCGCGCGCACGACGTTCACATCGCCGCAGTGCGGGCACGTCACCTTGGTCCCCGCCTGGTCGTCGGCCACCTCGATCGGCCGTTCGCACTTGTCGCAGGTCAGCATGATCATCGTCGAGTCTCCGGCCTCTGGTTGGGTGTGGCGGCGTGCCAGTGTCGCGCGGGGAGCGTATCAAAGGACGATCGCCGCCAGATTGCGCCGCATCCATCCGCCACACCCCATGGCCCATCCCCAATAGTCGGACTCCCCCATCACCGCCCTACACTCACGCCCCATGCGCATTGTCCTCGTCAACTGGGCCAGGATCTGGGACGGGGCCAGCAACGGGGGGGGCGTCAACGGGTATTGCCAGTCGCTGGCCCTGGCCCTGCGCGATCGCGGGCACGAGGTGGTGTCGCTCTTTGGCGGCACGACATTCGTGCCCGACCCCCCGGACTGCTTCGTCCGCCGACACGACGACTGGCTCGGCATCCGCGTCTTCGAGGTGGTGAACTCGCCGGTGATCGCTCCGTCGATCCTGCAGTTCCGCCGGCCCCTGGGGGAGATCAGCGCGCCGGAACTGGAGCGCCAGGTCGGGCGACTGCTGGACCTGATTGGGCCGGACGTCGTTCACTTCCACAACATCGAAGGATTCTCGGCCGGGTGCGTCGACGAGGCACGCCGGGCCGTGCGGGCCGGCGGCCGGCGCGGGCGGGTGCTGTTCAGCCTGCACAACTACCACACCATCTGCCCGCAAGTGTACCTGATGCAGGGGCACCGGCGCGCCTGCCACGACTTCGACAACGGGCACAGCTGCGCCGGGTGCGTGGCGACCAAGGACCCGGACGCCGAACGGCTGCAGCGCGCCCGGGCATACGAGAAGCTCGTCCGGACCAACCCGGGCGCGTTGCACGTTGCCGGCGCCGTGCCCCTTCTTGTCGCCGCCGGCGCGCCCCCCGCTCCCGAGACGCCGAACGAACTGCGCGCTGCGATCGGTCAGTTCAATCGCGCCTTCGGCTGGCCGGTGCACGCCGCCCGTGCGACGCTTCGGCTGGCCCGAGCGCTGATGCGGGGCGCGGCACGCCCGGAGGCCGTCCTGCCGCTGCCCGGTCATCCGGTTGAGAGCGCCGACGACGCCAGCCGGCCGACGCCGGTCCCGGCGCGTCCCCCGCCGACCGCCGAGGCGCCTGACGCCCCAGCCGAGCCGGACGACCCGTCGGCACCGCCCCGCGAGCCGCTTTGCGACGACACCCGCGGGGAAACCGCCCGGCTGTTGGCCGAGGCGTCCCCACCGGTCAAACCGCGCGACGTGGCGCCGCAGCTGCCGGAGCGCCGTCCGCTGCTCAACATCATCCGCCCCGAGCCGCCCAGCCACAAGCCCCCCAACGACTATGCGCGCCGACGTGAGGCGATGGTGCGGATGCTCAACTCGTGCGACGCGGTGCTTGCGGTGTCGGACTTCGTGCGGGCCAAGTTCGAGTCGATGGGCGTGGACCCCGCCGTGATCCGCACGATGCACATCGGCTCGCGGATCAACCGGGTGGTGTCGCTGGCGAGCGAACTGGTATTCGACCCCCCGGCGCACGAGCCGGCGCGCCCGCGCCCGATCCGCGTCGTCTTCATGGGCTACAACAACTACTACAAGGGCCTGCACGTGCTGGCCGAGGCGCTGGACCTGCTGCCGCCCGAGACGCTCAGCTGCATCGACCTGTCCATCTTCGCGCTGGACGGGCACACCATCGAGTGGGTGTTCCGGCGGCTGGAGCCGCGCCTGGCGAAACTGACGTTCGTGTGCGGCTACAAGTACCACGACATCCCGTGGATGCTGGGCGGCAAGGACCTGGGGGTGGTGTGCTCGGTGTGGTGGGACAACGCGCCGCAGACGGTGTTCGAGTTCTTCGCCTGCCGCGTGCCCGTGCTCGGGGCGGAAGTCGGCGGCATCCCGGATTTCGTGCGCGAGGGCGTCAACGGCCTGCTGTTCCGCGGCAACGACGGCGCGGACCTGGCCCGACGGCTGACCGAGGTCGTCCAGAACCCCACGGTGCTCAACGATCTGCGGCGGCATGTGCGACCCCCCAAGGACATCGAGGCGAACACGGCCGAGCTGGAGGCCGTCTACGCGCCGGCCCCTGCCCCGGTGGTGGTGCGCCCGAGCGCAGCCGAGCCGTCGCGCGGCCAGGCGTGAGGCTCAATCTCCCCACTTGCGGAGCGGCTCGCCGACATACTCGGCGATGGGCCGGATGAGGCGGTTGTTGGCGTGCTGCTCCATGATGTGGGCGCACCAGCCGGTGATGCGGGAGGCGACGAATATCGGGGTGTACTGCGGGACGGGGATCCCCATGACGAAGTACGTCAGGCCGCAGGGGAAGTCCACGTTGGGGTGAAGGTTCTTCTCCTGGAGCATGATGGCCTGGACGCGGTCGCCGATGGCGAACCACTTGAGGGCCTCGGGGCCTTTCTTCTGGGCGATCTGGCGGCCGAGTTCCATGAGGATGGGGGCGCGGTGGTCGCCGTTCTTGTAGACGCGGTGGCCGAACCCCATGAGCTTGCGCTTGGTCTCGAAGGCGCGCGCCATGAACTTGTCCACCTTGTCGACGGACCCGATCTCCTGGACCATCTCCATGGCGGCCTCGTTGGCGCCGCCGTGCAGCGGGCCCTTGAGGGCGGCGATGGCGCCGGTGACGGCGCCGTGCATGTCGCTGAGGGTTCCGGCGATGACGCGCGCGGCGAAGGTGCTGGCGTTGTAGTCGTGCTCGGCGTAGAGAATGAGCGACACGTCCATCACGTGGGCGAAGTCGTCCGAGGGCTTCTTGCCGTTCATGAGGTAGAGCAGGTTGGCCGCGAAGGAGAGGGAGGGATCCCCGCCGGTCTCGGGCTCGACGAAGGGGCGGCCGTCGATGACGCTCTGCATGTGGCCGATGATGGTGGGGATCTTGGCGAGCAGGCGCTTGGCCTTGCGGAGGTTGGCCTCGGGGGCGTTGGTCTGGGCTTCGCGGTCGGCGTTGCCCAGGATGGAGACGCAGGTGCGCAGCACGTCCATGGGTACGGCGGTGCCGGCCTTGAGCATGGGGGCGGCGGCGCGGAGGTAGGCGATGACCTCGGCAGGCAGCGCCCGCTCGGAGATGACCTCACCCTTGAAGCGGGAAAGGTCGGTGGCGCTGGGCTTGTGGCCCTCGAGCAGGAGGAAGGCGACCTGCTCGAACGTGGCGTTCTGGGCCAGGTCGTGGATCTCGTAGCCGCGGTAGATGAGGGCCCCCTGCTCGACGGAACAGATCCTGGTCTGGCCGGCGACGACGCCTTCCAGGCCGGCGGCTGAGGCGGGCTTGGCGGAGGGGGCCGGGGAGGGGGACTGGCTCACGGATGGCTCTCCTTCAGGGACGCGGCGGGGCGCCGCGGTGGCGTCGTTTCAGGAAGTGGAACTGTAGACGGCGGGAAAGGGCTCCGGGAACAGGGCACCGGGCCAGAGGGGGACGAAGGGAGCGACCACGTGGCGGAGTGGTCAGGTGGGATGGTGATAGGAACGGAAGGGTTAGGAGGAGATTTGGAGATGCGGGCGGGCGAATTCAAAGAGCGATGGCCATCTATGGCAACCTATGGGTTCTTGGTAGCGCCAGAGGGGTTCCTGGCCGTACCCGGCGTGGCGATGTATGGCGGCCTGAGGGGACTGGAGACGGGGAACAGGTCAAGGGACGCGGTAGGTGACTCGACGGCGTGACCGTACCGGGGGCGCCGCAGGCCGGAGGAGCGCACGAACAACGGGCCCCTTGCCCCCCTGTCCCCTGTGCGCATTGCACAGGAGATGGTGCGCAGTATACCGAATCGTGATCGGGTTTGGAAGGGAAATTTGCGAAGGGACGCGGTTTTGCGCACAAGACGCGTCGATCGCGTGCGGAATCCCGCGCTGGCGCAGGTGGCTCTCTCCGCGGGGCACAACAAGCAGCGTCAGCGGGCAGGGAACTCCCATTCCTTGTCGGGGGTGTAGCCGATCAGGGAGTACAACTCCTCACGGGTCTGCATGGAGTCGAGGACGCGGTGGAGGGAGCCATCCTGCTTGAGCACGTGCAGGGCCTTGGTGACCGCGCCCATGGCCACCCGGAGCATCGAGACGGGGTAGAGCACGCATGAATAGCCCATGCGGGCAAAACGCTGCAGCGGCAGGATCGGGGTCTTGCCGAACTCGGTCATGTTGGCCAGCAGGTAGGGCTTCTTCTCGCCGGGCATGCCCGCGCCGGGCCGGACGCGCTGCACGAAGGCGAGGAACTCGTCTTCGGTGGTCAGGCCCTCGGGGAATACCATGGGGGCGCCGGCCTGGATGTAGGCTTTGGCGCGCTGGACCGCGGCCTCGAAGCCCTCGACGCCGCGGGCGTCGGTGCGAGCGCAGACGAGGAACTCGCCGCCGGAGCAGTCGGCGGAGGCCTTGACGGCCGCGGCGATTTTTTCGCAGGCGTGCTCGACGGGGACGAGTTTCTTGCCCTCCAGGTGGCCGCAACGCTTGAGGAAGACCTGGTCCTCGATGTGGAGGCCGGCGGCGCCGGCGCGGTGGTACTCGACGACGGTCCGCCGGACCATCTCGGACTCGCCGAAGCCGGTGTCGGCGTCGGCCAGGACGGGCAGCGTGCCCGCGGCGTCGGCGACCTCGCGGATGGCGCGGGCGAAGTAGTCGAGGGTGAGCAGGCCGACGTCGGGGACGCCGGCGGCGG
>JBGPGM010000017.1:0-12548 GCA_041483855.1 Phycisphaerae bacterium
CCCGGCCGATGACGCGGCAACTGAGCAGGAACGTGTCGATCTCGCAGTCCCCCCCGCTCCCCCCGCCGCCCGCCGGCAGACGCGTGATCCCTACGCCCACCAGCCCGTTGTCGCCGAAGCGGTCGCGCAGGCGGATCCAGTACACGCGCCACTCGTCCGACGCGCCCATCTTGCTGATCTGCTGCTCGCTGTAGCGCCGTGTCGTCAGGTTGAACTGGTTGGTCTTCTGCGTCAGTTGGTTCACGCGCCCGACCGTGTCGTCGCCGACCATGCCGATCTCGGCGACCATCGCCAGCGAGCGGTAGAACTCCTCAAGCGACGGCGCGGACTTCTCGAACTCGGTGCGCAGGCGTTCCTGGGCGTAATACTGGCCGCGCGACCTGTCCTCCGCCGAGAGCGTCAGCCTCTCGAAGACGGGCGTGTCGCGCAGGGCCGCTGCGAAGCCCATGGGGTCGGGCGGCAGGTCGATGACGGTGACCTCGGGCAGTTGGTCGCGGATCCACTGGCACTCGACGGGGTTGTCGTCGATGAAGGCCAGGGCGTCCAGGCCGATGCTCAGTTCCTCGGCGATCTCGCGCAGGTTCTGGGCCTTGTCCTGCCAGTTGAGGCGCACGGCCGCGAAATGCTCCGGCTTGAGGAGCATGCCCGGGTGGTTCTCGATGGCTTCCTTGGCGTCCGCGGGGTTGTTCTTGCTGTTGATGGCGATGATGACGCCGCGATGGTAGAGGTCGAGAATGGCCTGCTGGAGATTCTGGTACGCGGCCCCGGGGTACTCCTGGTCCAGGCGGATGCCGGTCATGCCGTCCTCGCCGATGACGCCGCCCCAGAGCGTGTTGTCCAGGTCGCACACCAGCGCCTTGCAGACCTTGCCGGTCAGCGGGTGGATGAAGCGCATCCATTCGCGGGCCAGGTGGATCAGGCACCCCGCGCCGACGGGCAGGCGGGCGGTGAGCCACTTGCGATCGTCGGACCAGGCGAACTGACCGTGCCGCGCGACGAGGCCGGGGTAGTCGAGGATGTACACGCCGGTGTTCTGGCGGGCCAGGCGGGCGATCCCGGTGTTGACCTCACGGATCGCCTCGGCCTGGCCGCGCTCCAGTTGGCCGTCGAGCACCCCCGCGGCTGGGCGCGCCGGAGTCTCCAGGGCGTGGATGACTAGGTGGGCGCTGGAGTTGGCGCGGAACCCGTTGATCCAGTTGCGGTACTCGCCGACGCAGCGCTCGATGGCCGCGCCGACCTGCGCGCCGGTCAGGTCGGCGAAGCGGGTCCAGAGTTCGGGGACGATGTCGCGGGCCTGCACGGCGAGGATGACGACCTGCGGGTCGAAGCGGTACAGGGCATCGGCGGGGCTGAGCATCTCCTGGGCGTAGGCGTTGAACTCGCCCACATGGACGGTCAAGTCGATCCCCGCGGTCAGGGCGCACGCCTTGAGCAGCGGCACGATGGGCTCGACGGTGAACGAGCGCAGGATGGCCACGCGGCAGGCGGCAAGCGGTTGCGGTGTCTTGCCACGCAGCTGCTCGAACCGACCGACGACGAATCCGGCCGTCGCCGGGTCCGGCGCGGCACGCCACAACCGCCCGAGCAGCCCCTGGGCGATCGACCACTCGCCGGCGCCCAGGGCCCGGTCGATCTCGGCGCGGAGCATCTGGGGCGCTATCTCGGTGCGGGCGTGGCCCGCGCCGCGGGGCGAAGCGGGGGCCTCAGAGGGGGGGGGCGGGGAGCCGTCGCTGGGTGCGTTGGGCTGGTCAGCCACGTTCGACAACCTCGATCAACTGGCGGGTGGGCATGAACAGCCATGCGATCCTCCGCCCCGCGAACGCGACCGCCGGGACGGGCCCGCTGACCATCACGCACCCGCGCGAGCGGAGGTCGGCCAGGGTGCGTTCCATGTCGGCTGCCTGGTAGCACAGATGGTATGCCCCGGCCTCTTTCGCCAGGTACCGGTTGACGGGCGCGTCCTTGTCCATCGGGGCGATCAGCTCCACGCACGGGTCGGGCGAGCCGGGGACGGTGAGGAAGCAGACGCGGACCTTCTGGAGCGGGTCGTCGTACGGCCCGTCCACGGCGGTGTACCCGAGCAGGTCGCGGTAGGCGGGGATCGCCTTGTCGATGTCGGCGACCGCGACGCCGATGTGGTGGAAAGTCAGGCCCAGGGAATCCCGCATATGGAGCACCTCGTACGCCCGATTGTCCGTTGCGGTTCTGTGGTGGGACGGTGCGGGTCGCGGCGCGGGCGCGCCGGGGTTCTCGGACTGTAGCGGCGCGCCCGAGGCCGGCGCGTGCGCCGGCAGGCCCGGGACGTGATCGGCCGCCGGCCGAGCGGAGTTGAAGGGGGGTCGGTATGGTGCCGCGGGGCGGACAGACGGCGGCGGGCTCCAGTTGCCGGCCCAAGGGCGCAGGATGGCTCAAGGTGTGCAGATCCAGGTGATTCGCGGGCGCGACCTCCGCGATCCCCGCTGGACACCGCCGTGGACCGACCCGCTGGGCTTCGCGGCCATGAGCGCCCAGAAGCGTGCCGCCATCCTGGCGTGCCCGCTGTTGACCGACGAGGACCAGCCGGTGCAGTTGATCGGGACCATTGGGGGGCGGGGGAGCGTGGCGGTGGGGCGACTGGACCTGATCCCCGGCCGCCTGAACGTGGCGGGCCAGGAGGCGCCGATCCTGTGGGGATCCGAGTGGTTCGTTCCGCCGGAGCACCGTGGGACTCTGGTGGGCGTGTCGCTGCTGCTCAGGTCGCAGCAACTGGGGTACAACCTGGGGGCGCACGGACCGTCGCAGATGGCCCTGCCCGTCTACCAGAAGTTGAAATGGTCGGACGTGCCGCTGACGCGCTGGATCCTGATCCGGCGCAGCCGGTCGGTAGTGGAGCGCTACCTGGGCCGGGGGCTGCACTCGCGCGCCGTCGCGTCCGTGATCGACGCGGGGCTGTGGGCGCAACGCCGGGCAGTGCGGGCGCTGGTGGGAGGCGCGACGCGCGGGCTGACGTGCCGGGCGGTCGGCTCCTGCCCGCCGGAGTTGGACGCGCCGATCGCGCGGGTGATCGATTCGGGCAAGATCACCTCCCACCGCTCCGTCGCGTGGCTCAACTGGGTGCTCGCCCATTCGTTCGACACGGACCCGCGCACCCGGCGGGTGCTCTACCTGGTCAACAGCGCGGGCGGGCGTGCCGTCGGGTATGTGCTCGCGAAAGTGCGGTTCTTTCCCGTCGCCACGCACCGCGGCTTCCGCGACCTGTTGCTCGGGTCGGTGCAGGACTGGATGGCGTTCGATCCGCAGGCCGCGGACGAGCGACGGTTGATCTTGCTCGGCGTCGATCAGGTGAGCCGGCTGGGCGTGGACGCGGTGGAGGTGTGCGTGCAGAGCGAGGCGGCCGGGCGGACGCTGCGTCGGCTGGGCTGCTTGAGGGCCGGGACGATGCACCTGATGTTCAAGGCGGCGGCGAAGAGCCCCCTGGCGCGCCCGGAGTTCCAGCGTCCGGGCGCCTGGGATGCGCGCCCGGGCGACGGGGATAATCTGCTCTTCTAGCGATTGGACGCGGCCCGGCACGGGCGCGGTGCGGGAGCATCCGATGCGGGTCATCATCAACGCCGACGACTTCGGGGAATCCGAGGAGGTCGTCAGGGCCACGATCGAGTGCTTCGACAACGGCTCGCTGACCAGCGCCACGATCATGGTCAAGATGCCGGGGTCCGGGGCGGCGATCGCCTACGCGCGCCGGCATCCGGAACTGAGTTTCGGCGTCCACCTGACGTACGTGCTGGGCGAGGGGAGCGAGTCGCCCGTGTGCGACCCGGGCGACGTGCCGGCGCTCGTGCAGCCGGACGGACGGTTCAAGGAGTCCAACCGCACGCGGGTCCTGGCGGTGCTGCGGCGCATCCCCGTCGAGCAGATCGCCCGCGAGACTCACGCGCAGATCGCTCGCCTCAAGGACCAGGGCGTGAGCATCTCGCACGTGGATTCGCACGGGCATCTCCACCGGTACGGGGTGTTCCGCCGGGCGCTTGAGCAGGTCCTGCCGCGGTTCGGGATCACCAAGGTCCGCAACGTGCAGGACATCTACCTGCGCCGGCTGATCCGGAGCCCCAACTACTGGCTGGGGCCCATGTGGCGGCGCGCCGTCATGAAGCGGTTCACCACGACGGACCATTTCTACATGCCCACCAGCGCGGGCGACACGGACTGGTGCGAGCCGCTGCTGGAGCGCGTCACGGACGGCACGCTGGAGGTCGGCGTTCACCCGGGGTACACCGAACCGTGGCGGAACGAGGAGCGCCAGGCGGTGCCGCGCTTCGTGGAGGCGGCGCGCCGGCGTGGTCACGAGTTGATCGGATGGGCGGCGTTGTAGGGCCTCGTTGGGGGCCCGGCGGGCGGCCGGATTTGGCGCGCAGCCGCGGCTACCCTTAGCCTCAAGGAACGGATTCGCCCTGCCGGGCGTGGGATTGGGGGATGAGCCCGGATCCTCGTACGGAAGCGCCCCCACGATGACACAAGGCAGCCCAACGACCTCGGGCCGGCGTGAGACGGTGATCGCCAAAGGCTACGGGGTCGATCCGAATGACCCGGCCAGGCTCGTGCCATTGGAGCGCGGCTCGCGTGCCGACGGCGCACCCGTCGCCACCATCAGCCCGCCGGCCGTCTGCGTGATCCTGCCGGTCTACAACGAATCGAAACTGATCCACCACACCTTCGACGCCGTGCTGGACTTCGCCCGCCGGTTCCCCGGTTATGCGTTCCTGTTTGTCGACGACGGTTCCAGCGACGGCACGCCGGGGATCCTCCGCGAGCGGATCCAGCGATGCGGCCTTTCCACCATCCGCCTGCACGCCTACCCGCAGAACCAGGGCAAGGGGTACGCCATCCACGCCGGGATCGGCGCGCCCGAGGCGGGGGAGGGGGGCGTGGTCTGCTTCACCGACGGCGACCTGGCCTACCCGCTGGACCACCTGCCGCAGCTCGTCGAGGCGCTGCAAGACGCCGACGTGGTGATCGGGTCGCGCAGCCTTGTGCACAAGGACGAGAAGAACACCAGCGTTCCGCGCCGGATCCTGGGCTGGGGCTTCAACCGCCTGGCCCGGCTGATCCTGCACCTGCCGTACCGCGACACGCAGGCGGGGCTCAAGGGCTTTCGGCTCGAGGCGGCCCGGCGGATCTTCGCCCGGCAGCGGCTGCGAGGGTTCGCTTTCGACGTCGAGATGGTCTTCCTGGCCAAGCGGCTCGGGTTCCGCATCAGCGAGATCCCGGCGCGAGTGTCGGAGGAGCACTCGTACAAGATCTCAAAGGTGAGGCTCGTGCGCGACCCGATCAGCATGTTCTGGGCCTTGCTGGCGATCCGCCTGAACGCGCTCCGGGGCCTCTATGAGTAGGCTGGTCCTGCTCTCGTTCGATGTCGAAGAGTTCGATATTCCGGGCGAGTACGGCCGGCCGGTTCCCGACGATGTCCAGTTCAGCGTGTCGGCGACGGGCCTGGAGCGGGTGCTGGACCTGCTGGACCGGCTCGGCGTCACCGCGACGTTCTTTACGACCGCTCTGTTCGCGTTGCGGCACCAGGCGCTCATGCGCCGCGTAGCTGTGCGCCACGAGGTCGCGTCGCACGGCTACGCGCATTCGTCCTTCGCCGACGAGGACCTGCCGCGGTCGCGGTTGGCGCTGGAGCAGGTGTGCGCCGGCCCCGTCGTGGGATTCCGGCGCGCCAGGATGGTCCCGACCGACCACGCCGCGATCCTCGCGGCCGGATACCGCTACAACTCCTCGGAGAACCCGGTCTGGCTGCCCGGCCGGCACAACAACTTCTTCAAGCGCCGCACGGCCTGGTTCTCCGGCGAACTGCTCAACATCCCGGTCTCCGCCACGCCGGTGATCCGGTTCCCGCTCTTCTGGCTGAGTTTCAAGAACTTCCCGCTGCCGGCGGTGCAGGCGGCCGCGGGCATGACGCTGGCGTGGGACTCGTACCTGAACCTGTACTGGCACCCGTGGGAGTTCGCGGATATCGGATCCTTCGGCCTGCCGCGCTTCGTCGCGCGCCCCGACGGCCAGCGCCTGGCGGACCGGCTGGGGCGGTACATCGGGTGGCTCAAGCGGCGGGCGGACTTCACGACGTTCCGCGAGTTCGACGGCCTGATGCGCCGACGGCGCGACGGGCACGGACCGGGGCCGCGCAGGACTTGACGAGTCTGTCACGCCGCGGCCGCGCGTTGCAGCGGTGCACCCGCCTTGAGCGCCGTGGCGTACCGCAGCCCCGTCCAGAGCGTGCACGCGTACATCGCCAGCAGGCACCACGACGGCCCGCCCACCACCCGCCACCAACGGACCTGGGGGTCCCACGTGGGCCCGCCCGGCGGCAGGTTCAGGCCGCAGAACAGCACGACCAGGCCCACGAGCACCGGCACGCGCGACACGCCTCTCCGCCCGAACAGCAGCAGCACGGCCGCGAGGATTTGGACCAGCAGCAGCAGGTAGAGGTGGCGCGTGTTGGTCTGGGGACTGAAGGCCAGCGCGAAGGCGATCAGGCCGACCCACTCCAGCGCCACGACGGCGCGGTACGGCTGCTCGCCCTGACCCGCCGCGCCCGGCCAGTCGACGACCGGCACCCGGTTCTTCCGGTACATCCAGGCCGCCACGCCGATCGTCGCGCCCGCCAGCAGCCCCGCCAGCGCCAGGGCCGGCAGCGTCGAGCCCCCGGTCCTGATGGCGCGTGCGATGGCGCTCGTCACCGACACGCTGAAGCCGACCTCCATGTCGCTCACGTTCGCCGCCGGGCCCGGACCTGCATCGATGCCGAGCAGCCGCAGCAACCCGGCCGCGGCCACGCCCAGGTCGTGCAGGTTCTGGCTCCACCCCGTCCAGACGGCCGGCAGCAGGGCGAAGCCGACGATCCCGGCGATGAACCCGCCCGCGGCACGCCACCGCCGGCGCAGCAGCAGGTACGGCAGCATCACGACCGCTAGGTACTTGATGTTGAACGCGAAGCCCAGGGCCAGGCCCGCCAGCCACGGCCGCCGGTCGAGCCAGCGCAGCGCCACGGTGAGCATCAGCAGCATGACGACGTTCGTCTGCCACATCTGCAGCTCGCCCTTGATCTTGTCGGTGGTCAGCAGCGTGCCCAGCAACGCCGCGCCGCCCACGGTCAGGCCCGTCGCCGGTGCGGCGAACCGATCGACGCACTCGCGCGCCCCCGCCCGGATCGTCAACAGCGACAGGCCGATGTTGACCAGCAGCATCAGGACCGCGGCCGCCTGGAGCGGCAGCAGCGCCACGGGCATCAGCACGAACGCCAGCAGCGGCGGGTAGATGTACCCCCCCCGCCACGACGCATAGATGTCCTGGTGGTCCGCCATCGCGCGGGCGCCGTAGTAGAAGTGGTAGAAATCGCCCAGTTCGCTCTCCGTGCCGATTCGGTTGGCGGCGTTGACGAAGAACCAGGCGTACAGCCCCACGAACCCCACCACGATCGCGCCCGACAGCCAGCGGGACGGGCGGATGGTGGTCGTGGTCGCGGCGGCGTCGGGCGGCACGGAGCGGATGCTATCACTCCGGGACGCGACCCGGCGGCGTGCCCATAATCACCACACCCGGCCGGGCGTGCGCCCGGCTGGACGACCACCGATGCCGGCGCACACCCGGCGCCCCCTCCAAAGGAGAATGCCCGTGAACCTGCGACTCACCATCCTGGGCCTCGCCGTCTGCGCCCTCGCCGCCGGCGTCGTCGCCTTCGCGCCGTCCCAACCCGACAAGCCCGCTCCCAAGCCCGCGGCCCAGCCCGCCGCCCAGCCTGCGCCCCAACCGCCCGCCAAGGCGGACAAGGACGACGATGAGGGGGAGGAGACGATCAAGCTGTCGGAGGCGCCCGAGGCGGTCCGCGCCGCCGTGGCCAAACTAGCCGCCGAGAAGAACGTCACGAAGGTCGAGCGGCAGCGCGACGAGGGCATCACGACATTCGAGGTCGCCTACGACGCCGACGGGATCGCCTGCTCGGCGACGCTGACCGACAAGGGCGAGGTGATCGAGACCGAGAGGTCCATCAAGCCCGCGGCCGTGCCGGAGGCGGCGATGAAGGCCGTGATGAAGCAGTACGCGGGCGCCACCGTCAAGTCGGCGATGGCCGTGCAGGTGTCGTATTACGAGGTCGTCGTGATGGTGAACGGAAAGCCGCACGAGGTGAAGGTCTACGCGTCCGGCTCGATCGAGGACGAGTTCGGCCAGAAGGAGGAGGCCGAACAGAAGAAGGGTGAGGGACGCAAGTAGCGGCCGGCCCGTTGAGGCCCGCGCGGCTCAGGGCCTGGCCGACCGCGGGCCCGTCGTGCCGATCGTCGTCCGCAGCGCATCGTGGTCGATCGCCCGGACGACCCCGGTGGCGATCTCCTCGTTGGTCAGCCACCGAGACCCGCCCGGTTCGACGACAAAGCCGAGCACGATCCGCCGGTACAGCACGCCGTCCATCGTGCTGATATCGCGGTCCAGCGCCGGGCCGGGCGCTACGTCGTCTGCCTCGCTGCCAACCACGTGGAAGAAGCGGCACTGGGCGGCGCCGGCAGGCGGGGCGATCGTCTGGGCCACCAGCAGCGGGGCGCGCCCGGCACTGCCGTGGATCCACGCGATCGCCAGCCTGATCGGGCCGCGGGCCGTCCTCGCGGCTCGCAGCGCCAGGGCCAGGCGCTGGTCGTCGTGGTAGTCGGCGGCCAAGGGCCAGATCGATCCTCCCATCCCCGCCGCGGACTGGGCCAGTTGGCTCAGCCGCGCATGCGAGCGGGCGATCACCGAGATGTTGTGCCCCAGCGCGGCAAAGTGCAGGCACACGCCGCGGAGCATGCCGGTGCCGCCGACGACCAACGTGTGCGGTGGGGTGGTCACGGGTGTGTGTGCGGGGGTGGGGGAGTGGAGGGGGAAGCGGCCTACTTGGCCAGTTTGGCGATCAGCCGCCACACGCTGTGCGGTTCCAGGGCCCGTCCGGTCCGTTGGTTGAACGCCTCGACCACCGTGTCGAAGGTGTCGGTGTACGGCAGCTGGTCGCGTTGCCCCAGCGAACCGACGGACTGCATCACCATGCCGCGCAGCAGGTCTTCCTCGGCCGGCTCGATCCGGGGTGGGGGGGCGCCCGCCGGCGAGCCGGAGCGCCCGACCCTGGGCAGCCGGCCGGCCTTGCGCAGGTTGTGCAGCCGGTGAAAGACCTCCCGCTTGTTCGGGGCGTCCGCGCCGCCCGCGACGGCCGCGTACAGGCGCTCGAACTCGGTTGTATACGGCAGATCGTCGAGCGTGCGCCCGACCGACTTGTACGCGCCGATGATCGCGCCGTCGTGGGCGGAGATCTCCGGGCCGTCGAAGAGCGCCGGGGCTGTGGCCCTGCCGCCGCCCGGGCCGGATGTGGGCGGCGCGGGCTGATCGCGTCCGGCCGTGGGCTCAGCGGGCGCAAGCGACTCCGGCGCCGCCTGCGCCGATTCCGCTCGTCGGCCCAGCGCCGCCGTCAGCGCCGCGCGGTAGCCGGAGAACCCCGCATTACCCGCCGTGCGGTAGCGCTTGACGACGTTCTTGGCCCCGAGCCAGTCGTACAAGTCCGGTCCCAGGGCCACATTCCCTTGTCCGTGCACGTTCATGGCCGCGCCGAACTCATCAAGGCTCAGTTGCGCCAGGCTGTGCCGTCCCGACTGTTCGCACGCGAGCACCAGCGAGCCGACGATCTGGTGGGCGGTCCGGAACGGCACGCCGAGCGTCACCAGGTACTCGGCCAGGCTCGTCGCGTCCAGGTGGCCGCGCTCCAGGCCGCCCGCGCCCCCCGCGTCTATCCGGGCCTGGTCGAAGCGGGTCGTGCGCACGATCCGTGCGGCCATCGCCAGCGAGTCCACGACGGTGTCGTACGCCGCGAAGACGTGCCGCTTGTCCTCCTGCAGGTCGCGGTTGTACCCCCGCGGCAGCCCCTTGCCGATCGTCAGCACGGCCATCAGGTCCCCGTACACGCCGCCGCAGCGCCCGCGGATCAGTTCGAGCATGTCGGGGTTGCGTTTCTGCGGCATCATCGACGAACCGGTCGTGTACCGGTCGTCCAGGTCCAGGAACGCGAACTCGGTGGTGGCGTAGATCACCCACTGCTCGGCCAGGCGTGACAGGTGCATCGCCGTCTTCGAGAGCGTAAAGAGCAGGTCCAGCGCCTCGTCGCGCGACGCCGTCGCGTCGATGCTGCTCGACGAGACCGACGACAGGTCCAGCAACGCCGCGCTCGCGCCGCGGTCCAGCGGCAGCGATGAGCCCGCCAAGGCCCCCGAGCCCAGCGGCGACTGGCTGGCTCCGGCGTCGTTCGAGCGCAGCGCCTCGAAACCCCGCCGGTCGCGCCCGAGCATCGCGTGCCAGGCCATCAGTTCGCCGCCCAGGCAGATCGGCTGGGCCCGCTGCATGTGCGTGTAGCCGGGCAGGACGATGTCCCCCTGCCGCTGGGCCAGGTCCTCCAGCGCCGCCAGCACCTCGTCGCACGAGGCCGCCAGCCGCGCCGCGGCGTCGCGGATCCACAGCCGCAGGTCCAGCGCCACCTGGTCGTTGCGGGAGCGCCCGGTGTGCAGGCGGCGGCCGGCGTCGCCGATCTTGGCGACCAGCGCCGCCTCGATGCACATGTGGACGTCTTCCAGTTCCGTCTTCCAGCCGGGCCAGGCGCTGGGGATGCCGACGGACGTGGGGCCCGCCGGCGCCGCCTCGATCTCTGTCCTGATCTCGGCGAGGCCGCGCGTGATGGCGGCGAGGTCCGCGTCCGAGATCAGCCCCACCGAGCGGAGCATCCGCGCGTGGGCGACCGAGCCGCGGATGTCCGCGTCGTAGAGGCGCGTGTCGTACGACAGCGACTCGACAAAGCGGGCGGCCAGCGGGTCCGTCCCCGAGCCCGCCCCCGCCTTGGCGTGCTCCCATGGTTTGGAGGAATGCGGCGAGGGAGTGGCCATGCCGTGGCTACTTCGAGTCCCCCGGCGCGCCGCCGGACGCCGCACCCGGCGAGGGGGAGAAGGGGGCGAACAGCGTCTCCGGCCGGTCGAACCCGCCGGGCACGCACTCGGCCAGCCAGATCTGGCTCGAGGGCTTGCTCTCGCCCTCGACCATCGGGCCGCGCTGCGACGTCCAGAGCATGTACTTGCCATCCGGGCTGAAGGCCGGGAGCACGTCGGCGCCGGCGGCGAACGTGACGCGCCGTGTGCGGCACTCCTTGGCGGGCTTGGTGAGACTGACCTCCACCGCGTAGACCTCGTAGTTGCTGTGATCCGCGCCGCTGTTGCCGTACACCAGCAACTTGCCCGAGGTGTGCCAGAACGGGGCCCAGTTGACCTGTCCGTTGTCGGTCAGCGCGTGTTCGTTGACAATCCCGGTCGGCGCGCCCGACGCGTCGAACGCCAGTTGGGCCACGTAGATCTGCAACAGGTCGTTGCGGCTGCGGTCCGAGCGGTAGCAGATCATCTTGCCGTCGGGCGAAAAGAACGGCCCGCCGTCGTACCCCTCCGCGACCACCAGCGGCCGGTGCGTGTCGGTGACGGTGTCGTAGAGGTAGATGTCGGGGTCGGGCCGGTCGGCCAGGTTCTCCTCGCGGACCCGCGTATACAGCACGAACCGCCCGCTGGCTGAATACGAGCACTCGGCGTCGTAGCGCGGGCGGGTGAAGAGCGGGACCGCCGTATCCAGATCGTCGCGCATCAGGGCATCGACCGGCACAGTGAACCTCGCCGACGGGTGTTCCCGGTAATCGTTGACGATCTCCCGCACGCCGCGGGTCACGATGTCCATTTCCTCGGGGAAGAGCCACTTGTACGTCCGCGTGCCGACGCGGAAGCCCCCCTTCTGGTCGTCGGCCGGCCGGACGAGCGTGGAGCCGAACATGACGGACCACGGTTCCTTCGGGTGGAACCAGCCGCAGGTGTTCGCCGAGCCCGGCGGGCTGATCCGGATGGGCGTCTCGATGCCCGTGATCCGGCCGCTGGCGGGATCGCGCCTGAGTTTGGCGACGTACATGCTGTAGAACGGGTCCGGCTCCGTGCCCGCCGCGGCCACCGGCACCGCCTGGAACACCATCCAACGCGAATCGGGGCTGAAGTACTGCTCGCCGGCCCGCACGAACATGTCGCGGCTGGTTAACTGCACGTGGTTGGCCAACAGCGGTGCCTCCAGCGTCCTCCAATCCAGCAGCTCGGGGGCGGCAGCCAGTGCCGGCTGCGGCGCGGGACTCGGGGGCGTGGTCGGCGGTGCCGTGCCCGGAGCCTGGCCAAACGTGGTGGCGGCGGCGAGCAGTACAAGCAGGGCAGTCAGGGCAGTGCGCATGCGAGGGACCTCCACGGAAGGGGGCTCCCCTTCAGCACCCCCGGCTACAGTGCGCCGGGAGAGGGGGGGGACTACAAGCGTAGCGGAGCACCGCGGCGCGAGCGCGGCGAGCATGAACGACCGGACGAACTCGGATTCCCTCACGATCGTTCACGCCACGGACCGCTACGTCGTCGTGGACAAGCCCATCGGCCTCCTGTCCGTGCCGGGCAAGGGCGAGCAGAACCGCGATTGCGTGCCGCTGCGGGTGGCCGCCATGTTCCCGCGAG
>JBGPGM010000018.1:0-12409 GCA_041483855.1 Phycisphaerae bacterium
CGCGATCAGAGCGTCTTTGACCGTCACGTTGGCATCAAGGTTGTCCAGCGGGAGCGAGCGCTCGGTGGTGTGGAGTGCCACCTCATCCGCGCCGGCTCGGACGCCATGCTGTGGGACTGCGGCTCCACGTTGCCGTCGGTCGGGCTGCGGCAGATTCCGCAGGCGGTGCGGGCCGTCGGCGCGTGGCGCGTGCCCACGGTCGTGCTCACGCACCCGAACCTGGACCACTACGACGGCCTGCTGGATGTGATCGAGCCGCTGGGCGTCAAGCGAGTCCTTATCACGCAGGCCTTCCGCGACGACGCGGACGCGCACCCGTGGGCGGGCCCGGCCGCGCTGCTGGCCGGTCTTGCCGAGCGCGCCGTGGACGTGCGGATCGTGGCCGCCGGCGACGCGTTTGACTTCGGCCGGGCGCGCGTCACGTTCCTCTCCCCGGCCGCGGACGCGGCGTTCCCCGACGCCAACGACACGTCGCTCGTGGCGGTCTTCAGCGTCAAGACAGCCGCCGGGACGCGCCGACTCATGATGACCGGCGATGCCGGCCCCGGGGCTCTCAACGCCCTCCTCTCACCGAACGCGGACCTGCACGCCGACGCACTGGAAATCCCGCACCACGGTAGTTTCAACGACGCCGCGGCGAGGTTTGTTCAATCCGTCGATCCCTCCGTCGTCCTCCAATCCACCGGCCCGTCGCGCCTGGGCGACCGTCGCTGGGATCCCCTGCGCGCCGGGCGCGACTGGCTCGTCACCGCCGCCGACGGCGCGGCCTGGGCGGAGCTGCGCACCGACGGCACGGTCGCCCGCGGCTCGTTCCGCCGTTGATCCCCAGGTCCCTTGATCCGTTCCCCGGCTACCGCGCCATCTCCGCGTCCAGGGCCTTGCGAGCCTCCGCGTCCGTCACCGTCGCCCGGATCTCCGCCAGGATCTGGCGGGCCGCACCGCGGCCCTTGACCCGCTCGACGGCGCGCGTCAGTTCCATCGCGTCCCGCACCACCTGGTCGGCCCGCACGCTGGTCCGCAGCAGGCCGATCTCATCCTCCCGGAGCGTGCCGATCACCGGCCACAGCGCCTGCCACGCCAGGTCCTTCAGTTCAGGATGCCGCTCCGCCTCCGGCCCCAGCGCCGCGTACACCCTCTTGAACGTCTCCAGTTCCGGCGCCCCCGCCAGGTACACGCTCATCACCGCGTTCAGCGCGACGTCCGGCGTCAGCGCTGCGGGCTCGTCGTTGATGATCGCCCGCGCCAGCCTCGCCGCGTCGCCGCCGCGCCCCAGCAGCGACAGGTCCCGCAGCGCCTGATCGAATCGCTTGGCCTTGACCGCCGCGCCCAGTTCCTCCTGCACGTCCGCCGCGCCCGCCAGCGAGAGGCGCCAGCGCTGCGAGATTCCCCCCGGCGTGCCGTCCTGTTCCGCTTCCAGTCGTGGCGCCGCGGGCCCCAGCGTCATCAGCGGATCGCCCAGCACGGCGATCTTCCACGGCGGGCCGTTGTCCAGCCGCGCCGCCGCGCCCCACGGCACCGCCGCGGTCAGCCGGCGCGCGAGCAGCGGTGTGGGGACGAACGCCTGGAGGTACGGCTCGAACGTCGCACCCACGTACCCGTAGGCGCCGCGCTCCAGCCACCGCCCGCCGACCGTCGTGCGGTCCGCCGGGCGCGTACACGACCACGAATGCACGAAGTGCACCATCGCCGGCACCTCCAGCACCGGGACATCCCCGGCCCTGCACTGCCCCGGCCGCAGGTCGAAGAAGTCCGCGTTGCCCATCGTGTTGACGGCGATCAGCCCGGCGTCCACGCCCGCGCGCTCCTGCGCCCTGGGCGCGCCCGGCTCGCCCCCCGGCGCACGTTCGACTCGCGCCCGCCCCGCCGTGAACAGCCGCCAGTCATCCGCCCCCTGGCGCCCCTTGTCGCTCACGGCCGTCGCCAGCCCCACTCGCGCCAGCTCCTGCCCCGCCGCCATAGCGTCCCACGCCGACCACGGCGGCTTGTCCTCGTACCCGTCGAAGAGCCACGCCCGGCGCGGCTCCAGGAACAGCGCGCACATGGCCCAGTAGGCCGCCCGCGCCTCCGTCCCGAAGACCTGCCCCGCCCACGCCCAGCGTTCCTCGCGTTCGGCGCGCACGTACCGCCCGATCACGTCCGTCGTGGCGAAGTAACGGCGGGCGTCCTTGGGCGACAGGTCGAACCTCTGCGTCTGCACCGGGCAGTTCAGGCACAGGCTCACCGCGTCGATGTCGTCCCCCAGAACTTCCCACGTGTAGCCCAGCGCCGTGCACGCCCCCTGCAGCGCCGCCGTCAGCTCGTCCGCCGCCTCCATCGTCAGCGCCCCGCTGATGTCCTGCGACGTGTGAACCCACACGATCGGCTCGCCGTGCCCCGCGGCCAGCGCCAGCGCCGCCGTCCACGCCGGGTCGTCCGCCGTCGCCGCCACGATCCCCGCCGGAGTGAACTGGAGCTTCTTCCAACGCTCGCGCACCGCCGCGGCGCTGTCGGCGCCCCACGCCGCAGCCGCGGCCTTCTCGATCGCCGCCTGGCGCGCCGGCGCATCGGCGGGCAGGGCCGCATCCTTGGGCGCGCCCCAACGGACAACAGCCTCGGGCCTGAACGCGCGCACGAACCGCGCGACGTCCTCCTGCGACTGCCACGTCCCGTCGTCGATGAGCACCGGGAACCGGACCATCGGTCCCGATTCGGGCATCGACCATGTCCCGATCGCGGCCACATAGGACGACGGGTCCGGCACGATCACCACGACCGGCGTCTGCGGCACGCGCCGGCGCACCGCGTCGGCCCGCATGCCCAGCCGCACGGACGGTGGAATCGACGGGCTCGCCTGCCGCACCGGCTCGTCCGGTTTCGTCGGTTGCGGCGCCGGAGCGGTCGGCGGCTGGCGCCAGACCACCGCCGCCACCGCGAGCATCACCGCCAGCATGGTCGCGCCAAGTGATCGCACGCGCATGCCCTAACTGTACCACCCGCGCCCCTCGCCCCTATCCCCGGCGTCGCTCCGTGCCGGCGCGTCTCCGTGTTGAACGCCCCCGCTAGACTGACCCGACCATGCCCGCCCTGTCCCGCGATCAGTTCCTCGACCTCGTCCGCGCCGAACGGGCCGCCACGCCGGGCGTGGAACTCGCCATCCCGATCTCCATCCGCCTGCTGGACGACCAGCTCACGCCCGTGCTCGCCTACCGGCGCCTGGTCGCGCCGGACGAGCGCACCGCCCCTTCATTCCTGCTGGAATCCGTCGAGGGCGGCGAGCGCCAGGGGCGCCACTCCATCCTCGGCGCCCAGCCTGCGCTCGAAGTCGTCGCTCGGGCCCAGCGTGTCCGCATCATCGACCACCGGGCTGGCGCGCAACCTGACGGCGCGCGCACAACCGAGACTGACGAGCCCGACCCCCTGGCCATCCCCAACCGCCTCACCGCCAACGTCCGTCTCGTCGTCCCGCAGCCGCCGCTGGCCCAACTGCCCCGCTGCCTGCTCGGCGGTTGGGTCGGCTACGCGGCGTACGACGCCGTCCGCTACGCCGAGCCGGAGATGCTCCCCCTCACGCGGGCCCCGCGCGACGACCGCGGCCTGCCCGACCTCCACTTCGCCCTCTACGACGGCGTTGTCGTCTTCGACCACGTGGACAAACTCGTCCACGTCATCCGCCTCGTTCACCTGCCCCCCGGCACGACCCCGGACGGCGCCGCCCGCGCCTACGACGACGCGATCGCCGCCCTCGAACGGCGCGTCACCGAACTCCAGACCCACTCCAAGCCCCTTCCCTCGGGCCGCATGGAGCCCCTGGGTGGCCCGGCTCTCCGAGCCGCGTCGTCACCGCTCCCGTCGAACCTCACCCGCGCCCAGCACGCGGCCATGGTCCAGCGCGCCCTGGAGTACATCCGTGCCGGCGACATCTTCCAGGTCGTGCTCGGCCAGCGCTTCGAGCGCACCACCGCCGCGGATCCGTTCGACGTCTACCGTGCCCTGCGCGCCGTCAACCCCAGCCCCTACATGGTCTACCTCCAGGCCCAGGGGTGCATCCTCGTCGCCTCCAGCCCGGAGATCCTGTGCCGCGTCCGGCGCCAGCCCGACGGCCGCCGCCTCGTTACCAACCGCCCGCTGGCCGGCACGCGCCGTCGCGGGGCCACGCCCGAGGAGGACCGCCGACTCGAGGCCGAACTGCTCGCCGATCCCAAGGAACGCGCCGAGCACGTCATGCTCGTGGACCTGGGTCGCAACGACGTAGGCAAGGTCGCCGTTCCCGGCACCGTCGCCCTTCCCGCCCTCATGGCCGTTGAGCGCTACAGCCACGTCATGCACATCAGTTCCACCGTCACCGGCATCCTGCGCGACGGCCTGGACGCCTGGGACGCCCTGCGGGCCGCCCTTCCGGTCGGCACCATCTCCGGCGCGCCCAAGGTCCGGGCCATGCAGATCATCGACGAACTCGAGCCCATCCGGCGCGGGCCCTACGGGGGCGGCATCGGCTACGCCGGCCTGGACGGCGACATGGACATCGCCCTGGCACTTCGCACCATCGTCGTCCCCACCGACCTGCGTCGCGACGGCGCCTGGACCTACCACATCCAGGCCGCCGGCGGCATCGTCGCCGATTCCAGGGCCGACGACGAGTACATGGAGACGGTCAACAAGGCCGCGGCCCTGGCCCGCGCCATCGACACCGCCGAGCGGGCCTTCAGCCCATAGCCCGCGCCCACCGGCGCAGGGGTTTCACCACAGGGCACTCCTCTGCGGTCAGAGCGCCGCCTTCAGCGCGGTGGCGGGCTTGAACCCGCACGTGGTCGACGCCTTGATCTGGATCTTCTCCTTGGTGATCGGGTTCATCCCGGCGCGGGCCGCGCGCCGCTTCTTCTGGAACGTCCCGAACCCCGGCAACGCCACCCGTTGGTCCTTCTTCAGGCCCCTGGTGATGGATTCGAGGACCGCCTCGACGGCCCGCATCGCGTCAGCCTTGGTTGACTTCAGTTCTGTCGCCACCGCCTCGATCAGATCGCCTTTGTTCACGAGGGACCTCCTGATGTGTGCGTCGCCGATGCCCCGGCCCCGCCGGCTCCGCCGGCGCACAAGCCCTCAGCCTACCCGGGCCGCCCCCGTTGTCAAAGCCCGAACGGGCCGCGAGTCGGCCCTGCCCGACCGCCCCGCGCGTATCATCCCCCATGCCGTCGACTCAGACGCAGACCAGGCCCGGCACCCGCCCGCGCCAGGATACCGACCCGCCGCGCATGTGGAACGTCGTCCTGCTCGACGACCAGGACCACAGCTACGAGTACGTCATCCGCATGATGCAGGAACTCTTCGCCCATCCCCAGGAAAGGGCCTTCATGATCGCCAAGACGGTGGACAAGGATGGGCGGGCCGTCTGCCTCACGACGCACAAGGAACACGCGGAACTCAAGCGCGACCAGATCCTCGCGTTCGGCCGTGACGCGCTGATGGCCTCCTCCAAGGGCTCCATGACCGCCATCATCGAACCCGCCGAGTTCGGCGGCGGCGACAACGACGGTGACGACAAGGGCGGTCCCGGCAAATCGGGCGGGTAGGTCGATTCCTGCGTGCCTGCGGTCCGCTCTGCCGATCGCTTTGTCCGTGCCGAACCTCCCATGCCCGACCGCCTCCTCGTCATCCAGACCGAGACCCTCGATAACGAGGCCCACGATTGGCTCGGCCAGCGCTGTGAACTGATTGCCTGCTCGTCCGATGACGAGCCACGCTTCTCCGGCTTGCTCCGGCGCGCCCGGGGCCTGGTCATCCGCACCTACACAACCGTCGGCCCCGCCCTGCTGGAGCGTGCCCCCGCCCTGCGCGTCGTCGCCCGCGCCGGTGTCGGCCTGGACAACATCGACCTGCCCGCCTGCCGCGCCCGCGGCATCACCGTCGTCAGCACCCCCGCGGCCAACACCCGCGCCGTCGTCGAGTACGTCGTGGCGCTGATCCTCGACGCACTCCGCCCGCGCGTGTACGTCGACGCGGCGATCGACACGGCGGTCTGGAAACAACTCCGCCAGGACCTCATCGCGCCCCGACAACTCTCCGACCTGACCCTCGGCGTGTACGGCCTGGGACGAGTCGGCGGCGGCATCGCCCGCGTCGGCGCCTCCCTGGACATGCGCGTTCTCTACCACGACCTGCTCGACTTCCCCGCATCGCGCCGCTTCGGCGCCGCCCCTGTCCCCCGCGAGCAGCTCCTCGCCCAGAGCGACATCCTCTCCGTCCACGTCGATAGCCGTCCCTCCAACCGCCACCTCATCGATGCCGCGGCCCTGGCCCTCTGCAAGCCCGGCGTCCTGCTCATCAACACGTCGCGCGGGTTCGTGATCGACCCCCGCGCGCTGGCCGCCTTCATGAACGCCCACCCCGACGCCGCGGCCGCCCTCGATGTGCACGACCCCGAGCCCTTCGGCCCCGACTACCCGCTGCTGGGCCTGCCCAATGTTCGCCTCTCGCCCCACCTGGCCGCTGCCACCGCCACCGCCCATCGCAACATGTCCTGGGTCGTCAAGGACCTCTGGCGCGTCCTGTGCGGCGAGGCCCCCGAGTTTCCCGCTTGGTAACGCCCCCTCCTAGACTCGGGGCATGATCGCCCTCGGCGTCAACATCGACCACGTCGCCACCCTCCGCCAGGCCCGCTACCGCGGTCCCGCGGCCGGGGACGGCGAGCCCGACCCCGTCCTGGCCGCGCACGAGGCCGCCCTCGGCGGCGCCGACGGGATCACGGTTCACCTGCGCGAGGACCGGCGGCACATGCAGGACCGCGACCTGGCGCTGCTGCGCCAGCTCGTTCGGATCCGCCTGAGCCTGGAGATGGCCGCGACCGACGAGATGGTGGACATCGCCTGCCGGACGCAGCCGCACACCTCCATGCTCGTGCCCGAGGGCCGCCAGGAAGTCACCACCGAGGGGGGTCTGGATGTCGCGGGCCAGTCAGCCCATCTCAAGGGCGTGGTCGGGCGGCTCAAGGGCGCCGGCATCATTGTCTCCGCCTTCATCGACGCCGACCCGCGCCAGATCGACGCCGCCGCCCGCTCCGGCTTCGACGTCTGCGAGGTCCACACCGGCCCGTACGCCGCGGCCTTCGCCCGCTGCGGCGGCGACAGGCGCCGCGCGGAACTGACGGCCGAACTGGAGCGCGTCGCCGACGCCGGCCGGCGCATCCGCGCCGCCGGCATGCGTTTCAACGCCGGGCACGCGCTGAACTACCACAACGTCGAGCGCATCGCCGCGCTGCCGGGCATCGAGGAACTCCACATCGGGCACGCCATCGTCAGCCGCGCCGTCCTCGTCGGCCTGCGCCAAGCCGTGCGTGAAATGAAAGCGCTCATGACCGCCGCCGCCGGGCGCGCCTGAGCCGGACACCCGGTATTGGCGGCCGCGCCCGGCCCGGAGTTTCCCATGGACATCCTCAACCACTTCCGACGCCTCTTCGAGTATGAGGAGGCCTGCACGCGCAAGGTGGTCGACTCCCTGCACGCCGCCAAAGCGCACCTGGAGTCCGCGGGCGTCGCCCCCGAGGCCGCGCCCTTCATCCGCGCCGTCGAGATTTTCAGCCACATCCAGGCCGCCCGGCGCGTCTGGCTCTCGCGCCTCGGCGCCGCCGAATGGCCCGACGACGGCGTCTTCCCCTCGTGGTCCCTGCAGAAGGCCGGCACGCAGGCGCCGCTCATGGATAGCCTCTGGCTCGACTACGCCAAGCGCCTGACGCTGGCCGACCTCGACCGGCGCGTCGAGTACACCGCCACCGAGGGCCTGGCCCGCTCCGCCATGCTGCGCGACATCCTGACCCACGTCGTCAACCACTCCACCTACCACCGCGGCCAGATCGCCCGTCTCGTCGCCGAGTGCCTCGGCCCGGGCAAGGCCGCCGTCACCGACTTCATCATCTTCGCGCTGGAACATCCCTGACCGCCGGCACGCCACCCGCACCCCCACGAGCACACCATGACCACCAACGCCCCCAGCCCGCCCCGGAACCCCCGCCTCCGAGGCGCCTTCACCGCCATCATCACCCCCTTCACGCCCGACGGCGCCCGCATCGACGACGACCGCCTCGCCCAGCAGATCGGCGCGCAGGCGCGCGGCGGCGTCACCGGCATCGTCGTCGCCGGCACCACGGGCGAATCCCCCACGCTCGAGCACGACGAGTACGAAGCCCTCATCGCCCGGTCCGTGCGACTCGGGCACGACCACGACCTGGTCGTCATCGCCGGCACGGGGTCGAACTCCACCGCCCACGCCGTCCGCCTGCAGCGCTCCGCCAAAGCCGCCGGCGCCGACGCCACCCTCAGCGTCAACCCCTACTACAACAAGCCCACCCAGGACGGCCTGTACGCCCACTTCATGGCCGTCGCCGACGCCGCCGACATCCCCGTCGTCCTCTACAACATCCCCGGGCGCACCGGCGTGGCCCTCACCCCCGCGACCGTCCTGCGCCTGGCCGCCCACCCCAACATCCAGTCCGTCAAGGAGGCGACCGGTTCCACCGACTCCTGCTCCGAGATCGCCCAGCACTGCCCGTCCCTGGCCGTCTTGTCCGGCGACGATTCGATGACCCTCCCCTTCGCGGCCGTCGGGGCCATCGGGGTTGTCTCCGTCATCTCCAACATTGCGCCCGATCGCGTCGCGGCGCTCTGCGACGCGTTTCTCTCCGACCGCTTCCCGGACGCCCTGACCATCCACCGCGAGCTGTTTGCCCTCTGCCGCGCCATGTTCCTGGAGACGAATCCGATCCCCATCAAGGCGGCGATGAAACTCCTGGGGCGCGATTCCGGTGCGGTGCGTCTGCCCATGACGCCCGCGACCCCGGCGACGATCGAGCGCATCCGCCAGGCGCTGACCACCCACGAACTGGCCTGATCCCGCCCCAGCCCCAACCGTGTTGTTCAGGTCCGACAGGTGCGCCTACCCTATCGGCGTTGCCCATGGGGTCGTGACGCGCTGCGCCGACCTCGGCAGCCCGGGCGGAGCCCGCGCCCTCCGTTCCTGGTAACCATCTGTGCCACAATCAGTTGGGCCTTCTTGCGGGAGAACCCTTGCTGTTCCGCCGCAAACGCGTATCGTGAGATTCCATGCCGAAGCCCTCCGCCTCCGCATCCCGGCGCGCCAAACGCGCGCCGATCGAGGTCCAGCCCCCCGCGTCGCCGCCGCCGCCCGTCGCGCCGGCATCGGGGCCGATCAATAACTACCAGGCCGCCGTCAAGTTCCTCTACGACCGTGTGGACGTTGAACGCAGCCGCCCCACCAGCCTGTCGCGCGACGTGTTCAAACTCGACCGCATGCGCCGCATGCTCGAACTGCTGGGCAACCCCCACGAGTCCATCCGCTGCGTCCACGTCGCCGGCACCAAGGGCAAGGGCAGCACCTGCGAGATGACCGCCTCCTGCCTGGAGGCCTGCGGCTACACCGTCGGCATCTACACCAGCCCGCACCTGGTGGACGTGCGCGAGCGCGTCCGCATCAACCGCAAGATGATCCCCCATCCCGATTTCACCCGCATCATGGCCCGCCTGGCCGAGGTCAGCGACGCCTTGCCCGTCGGCAAGACCAAGCCAAGCCGGGCCAGCGGCCCAAGCGGGGGGGGGCGCGCCCGGGCCGGCGCGGACGGTCCGCCCACCTTCTTCGAACTCATCACCGCCGCGGCCTTCGTCTACTCCGCCGAGCAGGCCGTGGACGTCGCGGTCAGCGAGTGCGGTCTGGGCGGACGCCTGGACTCGACCAACGTCATCATCCCCGAGGTGTGCGCCATCACCTCCATCAGCCTCGACCACACGCAACTCCTCGGCGACACCCTCGAGGAAATCGCGCGCGAAAAGGCCGGTGTCTTCAAGCCCGGCGTCCCCGTCGTCACGGTCCAGCAGCCCCCCGGCGTCCTTGAAGTCTTCAGGGAGGTCGCGGCCAAGGTCGGCGCGCCCCTGCACGTTGTCGGCGAGGACATCGACTTCTCCCTGCGCTTCGAGTCCTCCAGCGCCCTGGGGCCGCACGCCCGTGTCTGCCTGACCACCGAGCGCAACGCCTTCGAGCACCTGCCCGTGCCGCTCAAGGGCGAGCACCAGGCGTACAACTGCGGCCTGGCGCTGGCCATCCTCGACAAACTCTGCGAACGCGGGTTCCAGACCCCCGAGAGCAAGGTCACCCGCGGCCTGGAGCGCGTCGAGTGCCCCGGGCGGCTGGAAATGGCCTGGGATTCGCCCCGCATCGTCCTGGACGGCGCCCACACCCCCGATTCCGTCTGGTGCCTCATGAAGGCCATCGGCGCCCACGTCGCCTACGACTCGATGGTGGTGATCTTCGGCTGCGCGGCCGACAAGGACGCGCGCGGCATGCTCGAGCACCTGGCCCTGGGCGCCGACAAGGTCATCTTCACCCGCGCCGCCGGCAACGCCCGCGCCGCCGACCCGCGTGAACTCCAGCGGCACTTCACCGAGATCTGCGGCAAGGTGAGCCAGACCGCGCTGCACCTGGGCGAGGCGCTGGACCTGGCCCGGCGCGCCGTCGGGCGCGACGACCTGATCTGCATCACCGGCTCCTTCTACCTCATCGGCGACGCCAAGAAGCACCTCAAGGACCTGGCCTCCAAGCGCACCGGCGCCGGATCGTGAGGGCCGACCGAGGTTGGCCCGTCCCTCGGCCGCCCGTATACTCCGCCGTCATGCCGTGCAAGAACGGGGAATCACGCTCGCTGCTCCGATCGCCCGCCCGCCACGGGCTGTAGCGCGCGCGTGCCTTGCCGGTTGGTCACGTTCACGACCCAGGGCCTCGCGAGTGCGGGGCCTTGTTTGTTGTTGACCAGTTCACCCGCCGCGAGGCGATCACCGAGCCGTCTCACATGAACAACAAGCCGGACAACCCGGGCGGGCCGATCGGAACGCGCGGCAGCGCCAATGTGGCGGGGGGCGGGTCGGCCCAGGACATCCCGCCCTTTCGTTACACCGCCGCGCTCGCCGACCAGATCGAACGGCGCTGGCAGGCACACTGGGACCAGCACGCGACCTTCCGCACGCCCAACCCCCGTGATGCGGGCTTCGAGGCCGCCAAGCCCAAGTTCTACTGCCTCGACATGTTCCCCTACCCCTCCGGCGCCGGCCTGCACGTCGGCCACCCCGAGGGGTACACCGCCACCGACATCGTCTGCCGCTACCAGCGCATGAAGGGCCGTCGTGTCCTGCACCCCATGGGCTGGGACGCCTTCGGCCTGCCCGCCGAGCAGTACGCCATCCAGACCGGCGTTCACCCCGCCGTCACCACCAAGGCCGCGATCGAGACCTTCCGGCGGCAACTCAAGCGCTTCGGCTTCTCTTACGACTGGTCGCGCGAGATCGCGACCATGGACCCCGCCTACTACCGCTGGACGCAGTGGATCTTCCTGAAGATCTACAACGCCTGGTACGACCGCGAGGCCGACCGCGCCCGCCCGATCGACGAACTGATCGCCGGCCTGGAGCGCGGCGACTACGGCGTCAACGTCTTCGACGAGCCCGTCGGCCTCTCCGCCGCCGCCGGGCTCGTCCCGCCGATCACCGGCGAGGCGACGGGCATCCGCCGCTGGCACGAACTGTCGCAGCCGGAGCGCCGCCGCTTCATCGACGCCCAACGCCTGGCCTACGTCGCCGAGCAGACCGTCAACTGGTGCCCCAGGCTCGGCACCGCCCTGGCCAACGAGGAGGTCATCGACGGCAGGTCCGAGCGCGGCGGCTACCCCGTGCTCCGCAAGCCGCTCAAGCAGTGGATGTTCCGCATCACCGCCTACGCCGAGCGCCTGCTCAAGGACCTGGACCTGGTCCAATGGCCCGAGTCCACCCGCACGCAGCAGACCGAATGGATCGGACGCAGCGAGGGGGCGGAGGTGGACTTCGACCTGGCCGAGCCCGTCGCCGAGTACCGGTCCATCCGGGTCTACACGACGCGCCCGGACACCATCTTCGGCGCGACCTACATGGTCCTGTCCCCCGAGCACCCGCTGGTCGACCGGATCATCCACAAGCGCGCCCACGCCCCCGAGACCAGGGCCCTCAAGGCCTACGCGCACGACGCCCGCAACAAGAGCGATGTGGAACGCATGGCCGAGGCGGGAGCGGCCAAGGGCAAGACCGGCGTCTTCACCGGCGTTTACGCCGTCAACCCCGCCACCGGCCGGCGCATCCCCGTCTGGGTCGCCGACTACGTGCTCATGGGCTACGGCACCGGCGCGATCATGGCCGTGCCCGGTCAGGACCAGCGCGACTGGGACTTTGCCGAGCGCTGGGACCTCCCGATCGTCCGCACCGTAAGACCTCCGGACGGCTTCGACGGCAAGGCCTACCTGGGCGATGGCCCCGCGATGAACAGCGGCTTCCTGGACGGCCTGGCGATCGACGCCGCCAAGAAGCGCATCATCGACTGGCTCGAAGACAAGGGCCTCGGCAGGCGCACC
>JBGPGM010000019.1:0-11996 GCA_041483855.1 Phycisphaerae bacterium
ACGACGTGGCTGTTGGTCAGTGCGAGGCCGTCGGGGCTGATGATGACGCCCGAGCCGGAACCGGGCGGTTGGGGTTCGTTGGCCAGGGACCAGTCGTTGCTGGTCCCCAGCGAAATCGTGGCGGGGCCGACGGCCTCGACGACACAGATCACCGCCCGCGAATACGCGTCAAGAACGTCGGAGCCGTGGGGTCCGTCGGGGCCGGTGCGGCCGCCGGTCGCGGCGTCGGGTTCGGCGGGACCGTTGAGGAAAGCGAGCGGACGGACGGCTTCGGGTGGCATGGAGGCACCTCCCGCTTGCAGGCGGCAAACACGGTGCCGCGGCGTGGGCCGGACGCCGGGTGGTGCGGGTGAAGGGACTACGGCCGGCCGCGGGTGTACGGACGATCGGGCCGTCTCGGGTCCGGTCCGCCCCGGGGCTGCCTGCCGTAATGGCGGTCGAAAGAACGGCCCACGGCACCTCGTAGCCATCCGTCCGAGACCGCCAACGTTTCCTGACTTTTCGCCCGCGGCCAGCGCTCCCGCAACCACCTCCCCTTTTCGGGTCCCGGGCGGCGGGGCCGGCCCGACTCGATTACAATCGCCCGACCCCGCGTCGGCTCTCGCGATGGAGCGCAGGCCGGCTGACGGGGGAGTTCCGTTCGAGAGGGAGCAACCCATGCCCGAGCCCAGCACGCACACGACGATCATCGGCGCCGACACTCGCATCAAGGGAGAGATGTCCTTCGACCACACCGCCCGCATCCTGGGGACTTTCGAGGGGAGCATCACCGCCAAGGGTGAGCTGCAGGTCGCCGAGGGGGCCACGTGCAGGGCGACGGTGGACGCCGGCAAGATCATGGTGGACGGGGCCGTGGACGGGAACATCAACGCTCGCGAACGGGTCGAACTGACCGCCAAGGCCCGGATCAAGGGGGACCTGGTGGCCCCGCGCCTGGTCGTCGCCGAAGGGGCCTCCTTCGAGGGCCACGTCAAGGTTGGCCAGGATGCCGGCCGAGCTCCCAAGCCGGGCGAGGCTACCGCCCCCGGCACGATCGAGAGCAAGGGCCCCGGCCCCGTCGTCGTCAAGACCGACATCCGAGAGGGAACCGGCCGGCGGTAGCCGCGCCGGCCCCCGGGGCGGAGCGGCCCAGGGGGGGAGGGCCTAGGGGGCCGCGCACCGCTCTTTGACCGTGCAAGACCCGGCTCGCCGAGCCGGGCCACTTGGTTATGGCCAAGACCACACCACCACGCACGATCCAGTGCTACCACTGCCGGCACCGCTTCAAGGTCAGCGGGCGGGCCATGACCACCTCGTGCCCGAAGTGCAGCAAGCCGCTCATGGTCGACGACGTCATCGTCAAGACGTTCGAGGCGGTGCGGAAGATCCAGACGTGCGGCCGGATCGTGATTCAGAAGAAGGGGCACGTGATCGCCAGCCTCGTGGAAGCGAACGGCGGCGTGGAAGTCGAGGGGATCCTGGAGGCCAAGGTGGTCAGCGGCGGGCCGGTGCGCATCGGCCCCAAGGCTATGTGGAAGGGGGACTGCAACGCGCCGTCGCTGTCGGTGGACGAGGGGTGCAAGATCGCCGGCGGGTACTTCGTGATCCCGGACAACTCGCTTGGATTGACCGGCCCCAACGGGGAACCGTCGGAGGCTCCTCCCGATGAGCCGCGGCCCGCGGGCCCGTCGCGTCCGCCGGCGCCACGCGCGCCGACGCGCCGATGACCTGTGGAAGATCCTGGGTTGGGTGTGCAACCCGGCCGAGGCGATTTTTGCTCCCGGCCATTGAAGTTGGATGGGCTGTCCGGCCCGGGCTGGGCCTGTGGCCAAGGCTGGGGGTGCGCTCTCATCCGATCAGGGCGGTTCTACCGTCCGATTTCCCCCAACAAGAGCCGGCGGCGACGGATCGCCCTCATCCATCCCCCGGCCCGACGCCGAACTCACCCGGTATGCGAGGCGGAGTTGGAGGTTGTCATGTTGGATCGGAATCGGACCTTGGGTGTCCTTCTGACCCTTTGCCTGGGCTTGGGCTCGGCGTTCGGGCCTCTTTGCGACGCGGCCGGTGGAGCAGGTAGTTCCGCGGCCGCCCCGGAGATTCGTGGCGCGGCAACACTGGTTCGCCTGGCGGCCCGGCCGCCGGGCAGGCCCGCGGCGCCGTCATCGCTGGTGGTGGCCGACCTGGGCAACGGGTCGGACACCCAGCTGACCTGGGTGGATAACTCCGGCAACGAGACCGGCTTCCGAATCGACCGGCAGCAACTGGTCTCCGGCACGTGGCAGCAGACGGTGACGTACTCCCTTGGGGCGAACGTCACGGCGTTCACGAACTCGCCCGGGCCGGGGACGTTCCACTATCACATCTGCGCCGTCAACGCGGCGGGCCGGTCGCAGTACACCGGTTGGGTGTCCGTCGTCGTGGCCGGGTCCACCCCGCCCCCGCCGCCGCCCCCGCCGTCGCCGCCGAATGCGCCGTCGAGCCCGACCGCATCTGACTTGGGCAACTGCCGCGCGATGTTCGCGTGGGCGGACAACTCCGACAATGAGACGGTGTTCGAGCTGGAGCGGACGCCGCCATTCCCGCTGGGGACGGTGCGCGTCGGCGCCAACGTCACCGGCTACGTGGATCAGTGCGGGCCGGGGTCGTTCAGTTACCACGTACGAGCGGTGAACGCGGCCGGCGCGTCGGCGTTCACGGGGTGGGCGCCGGTGACGGTCGCGGAGATCCCCCCGGCGGCGCCGTCGAGCCTCCGGACTTTCGACATGGGCAACGGGCGGGACGCCCGCCTCTCCTGGTCCGACAACTCGAACAATGAAACGGAGTTCCGCGTCGAGCGGCAGACGAGCACGGGCGTCAACACCTGGGGGCCGTCCGCCTTCCTGGCGGTCGGGGCGGATTCGACGGGGCTGCTCGACGCCCCCGGGCTGGGGACGCACCAGTACCGCGTCGCCGCGACCAATGACGCGGGTGACTCGGCGTGGACGGCCTGGGCCAGCGTGACGATCACGACGGGCGCGGGCTGGACGGTGTTCACGCCCAGCGCGGATACGTTGATCGCGTACGTGAGCAGTTCGGAGGGCAACGACGCCAACGACGGGATGTCGGAGGCGACGCCGAAGCGGACGATCTTGGCGGGGTACGGCCTGATCCGCGACGGGTACCCGGACTGGCTGCTGCTCAAGAGCGGGGATGCGTGGAACGAGGTGTTCCCGGGCTGGAGGAAGTCCGGCCGTTCCTCATCCGAGAAGATGGTCGTTGGCGCGTACGGCTCGGGGACGGCCCGTCCCGTGGTCAACGCGGGCACGTCGGACGCGGGCTTCAGTTCGTGCGCCCAGAGCGCCAGCCTCCTGCACTTTGCGATGGTGGGCGTCAAGATCGACGCCCCGTCGGGCAGTGCCTGCAACGGCGTCCAGGTCTTCCCGGGCGTCGCCGCCGCGGACATCCTCTTTGAGGACGTGTACGTCTCCCACTTCAACGTCAACGTCGTCGTGCAGCAGAACCAGGGCGCCCGGGTCAACGGCGTCACCTTCCGGCGCTGCGTGATCGTGGACGCGGCCGCGACCTTCGGCGGCGGCCACTCCGAGGGCCTCTTCTGCGACACCACGGACAACCTCACAATCGACCAGTGCACCTTCGACCACAACGGCTTCGACGACGGCGCGGCGGTCCCGACGGTCTTCAACCACTCCATCTACGTTCACGAGACGTGCGGCCCGGCGACGGTCACGAACAACATCGTCGTGAACAGCGCCTCGCACGGGGTGCAGCTCCGGTCCGGCGGCACCCTCGACAACAACATCCTCGTCCGCAACGCCATCGGTCTGCTCTTCGGCGGCGGCGACGTGCCCGTCCCCGGCGGCGTCTCGGGCACGGTCCGCGGCAACATCGTGCTGGCCGGGAAGGACATCGACGCCTCGAACCCGCGCGGCTTCGGCATCGAACTCAAGAACGTCATCGGCGCCACGGTCAGCGGCAACATCGTCGCCAACCGGGCCAGCACCATTGACGGCTTGTTCGCCATCGGGTCGTCGGTCAGCGGCGGGCCGCTGGGCGTTGGCGTGCAGAACACGTCGATCACGAACAACATCGTCTACAACTGGCGCGGCGGGCTGCGGATGAACCCGCAGACCTACCTGGCCAACAGCGTCTCGGGCAACCGGTTCATCGAGCCGACCGTGCCGAGCACGCAAGCGGTGCTGAGCGACCTGCCCAACGGCGGCGCCAACTTCACCTTCGCCAACAACCATTGGTACTGCGGGCGCACCGCCGACAACTGGTTCTCCGTCACCCTGGCGCTGCGCACGCGGACGCAGTGGGTCTCCGCCAGCGGCGAGACGGGCGCGGACTTCTCCAGCCCCCTGCTGGCCGCGCCGACGATCGGCCTGGCCACCTACGCCGGCACGATCGGCCTGCCCGCCACCGAGGCGGCGCTGGTCGCGGCCCTGCGGGCTCAATCGCGCGGCACCTGGCGCGCCGACCTCCAGCCCGACGCCATCGCCGCGTACCTCCGCGCGGGTTTCACCATTCCCCAGCCATGACCGGCGCGCTGAACGCCGGCCCCGGTTCCTGGACGCGACGGGCGCGGCCATTGAAACGGAGCGACGCGTCGTACAAGAGAGCCGAGTGCTGGGGGGTTGCATCAGCGCGGCCAGCGTGCAGGGCAGCGTCGGAAGCCTCGTGAGAGCGACTGAATGGCGGCGACGGGAAAGACGTTGCTCCGTGCCGGCGCTCGCAGCGTGAGCGCGGCCCTCCGAGCGGTCGTCGCCGCGCCGACGCTGGCCCTGGTTCCTGCTGCCAAGGGATCCGCGGAGAGGGGACCGATCAGCGGTGTCCTTCTCGGTGCAAGGGAAACAGATGGCTGACGGGCCTCCGCCAACAACCGCGGCAATCAGAGGGCCGTTGCGTTCCGAGCTCGGCCCGGTCCAGGCGATGCTGCGGCAACTCCGCGGGACGTGGGCCCGGCCTGTCATCCGCAGCTCCGCGTGGACCGTTGGCGGGTACGGCGCAGCCCAGGCGCTGAGGTTCGTCGGCAACGTCATTCTCACGCGTCTGCTCTTTCCCGAGGCGTTTGGCCTGATGATTCTCGTCAACACGCTCCTCCAGGGGCTGCAGATGTTCTCCGACATCGGCATCGGCCCGAGCATCATCAGGAGCAGCCGGGGGGAAGATCCCGCGTTCCTCAACACCGCTTGGTCGATCCAGGTCGTCAGAGGCCTCCTCTTGAGCCTTGTGTCCGTCGCCCTCGCCTGGCCTCTGGCCGCGGTCTTCGCGCAGCAGGACCTGGTCTCCCTGGTGCCCGCGGTCGGCGTCACGGCGTTTCTGAGCGGTCTGACGTCAACGAACATCCACACGGCCACGCGCCGTCTCCGGATAGGGCGGGTGGTGGCCCTCGAGATCACAGCTCAAGCAGTCGCACTGCTCACGATGGTGGCCTGGGCGTCGCTTGAGCGCAGCGTCTGGGCCCTTGCGGCGGGCAGCATCGCCGGCGCCGGGGCTCGGGCGTGGCTGAGTTATTACATCGGACCCGACCGGAACCGCCCACAGTGGGACGATGCCGCGGGAAGGGAGATGCTGTTGTTTGGAAGGGCGATCTTCCTTTCGACCGCGGTGCTCTTTGCAGCCAACCAGAGCGAGCGGCTGATCCTGGGACACTCGGTCACCCTGGCGACGCTCGGAGTGTACGGCATCGCCTACACGCTGGCGACGATGGCGACTTCGGTCGTGCAGATGCTCATGACCCGCGTGGTCTTTCCGAGCCTGTCCCGGCTCTTGCGCGAGGATCCGCCTCGCGCCATCCTCGAGTTCTCGCGCCTGCGGCGGAACGTCGACCTGCTGTCGGTCGTCGCGGTCTGCCTCGGCGCTGTTCTTGGCCCCCTGGCCATCCGGGTCCTGTACGACCATCGATACTGGGATGCCGGGTGGATGCTCCGGATCCTCCTGCTCCAGACGGCGTTGGACATCATGAGGCAACCGGCGGCGTGGCTGCTGGTGGCCGCCGGCAAGCCCTGGTGCGGCGTCGTCGCGAATCTCCTCCGGATCGTCGTGCTGTGGGCCGTCCTGCCGCTGGCGCTACTGTACAGCGGGATGACCGCGGCGGTCTGGGTCATCTCGTTGTCGGCTCTTCCGCCGGCCGTTGCCTACGCCGTGGGCATTGCCAGGACGTACCCGCAGCTGCTCAAAGGCGAACTCGTGGCGGCCGTCTGGGTCGCGCTCTCGGTGCTCTTCGTTCTGGCGGTATCTCTCGTTCAATGAACGCCCGGTACATTCGAGTATGGCTTGGGCGTCGGCTGCTCTCGCGCCGGGTCGCCGAGCTCGGCAGGGACGCCTACATCGACCGACCGGAGATGCTCGGCGGGCCCGAGGGGCTGTACCTGGGCGACGAGGTGCTCATACGCCCTCACGCCCGCATCGAGTGCATCCGTTCGGGCGCTTATCGCGGGAAGATCGTGATCGGCGCCCGCACGTCGGCGCAGTTGTATTTCCATTGCGCCGCCGCGCAGCTGGTCACGATCGGGACGGATGTCCTGATCGCCGGGCGCGTGTACATCACCGACCACGACCATGCCTGGCCCGAAGGCGGCGAGAAGCTGGTTGTCGCGCCGGTCACCATCGGCGATCGCTGTTGGATCGGGGAAGGGGCGGCGATTCTCAAGGGCGTCGAGCTCGGCGCGGGGTGTGTCGTCGGCGCCAACGCCGTGGTAGCGCGGAGCGCGCCGGCGGGATCGATGCTCGTCGGGGCGCCGGCCCGTCCTGTGAAGCGTTTCGATCCGCAGAGCGGTCAGTGGCGTCGGGTCCAGGGATAGCGTGGCGCCGCGGAACGGCGCCACCAGCACGCGGGGTAGTCAAGACGGCGGCATGGCCATGAACGTGACGGTTCCGATCGCGCTGTTCGGCTGGATCCCGGTGGTCCTGCTGCTCTTCTCGGTCATGCCCGCTCGGCGGGCGGTGCTGACGGCGTTCCTGGCAGGCACGCTGTTCCTACCGGTGGCCGGCTATCACCTCCCGGGCCTGCCGGAGTACTCAAAGAGCACTGCGATGAGCTACAGCGTCCTGCTTGGCGTTGTGCTGCTCGACCCGAGACGGTTGCTGGCCTGGCGTCCTGGCCCCATTGATCTGTTCATGGGGATCAGCTGTCTCGTGCCGATGGCCTCGTCGCTGAGCAACGAGCTGGGGCCTTACGACGGGATGTCGGCTGTTGTGCATCAGACGCTGATATGGGGCGTCCCGTACTTCATCGGGCGGATGTACTTCCAGGACTTGGCGTCGCACCGCGAACTCGCCGTGGGCGTGGTGGCCGGTGGTCTGGTGTATCTGCCGCTCTGCTTGTATGAGATCAGGATGAGTCCGCAACTGCACACAACAGTCTACGGGTTCTTTCAGCACAGCTTTGACCAGACGTTCCGCTTCGGCGGATGGCGGCCAACCGTCTTCATGCAGCACCCGTTGATGGTGGCGGCCTGGATGATGAGCGCTTCGGTGGTGGCGGTGTGGCTGTGGGTGTCGGGGTCGGTGCGACGGGTGTTCGGAGTGCCGTTAGGGTGGGCGCTGGGGCCTTTGTTGGTCACGGCCGTGCTGTGCAAGTCGCTCGGTTCGCTTGTGCTCCTGGCGATCGGGCTGGGGTCCATGGCAGTGGTCCGATGGTTGCGGATGCCGATCGTGCTGGTCGTCGTAGCAACCCTGCCGCTTGTGTATATCGCGGCGCGTCTCGAGGGCAGTTGGTCAGGCGCAAGCCTCGTGTCGCTGGTCGAGAGCGTCAGCAAGGAGCGCGCCGAGTCCTTCAACTTCCGCGTGGTCAACGAACAGCGGCTGCTCAAACGGGCCATGGAACGGCCCGTGTTCGGCTGGGGGGGATGGGGGCGCAGTCGGATCTATGACGAGGAGGAGGGCAAGGATGTGAGCGTAACCGATGGGCTGTGGATCATCGCCCTGGGGACCACCGGGCTGGTAGGGCTGACGGCGTTGTACGGCTGGCTGCTCGTGCCGCCGGCTGTGGCTGTGCTTCGGCTCCGGAGGGCCGCGCTGCCGTGGGCGGTGTCCGGGCCCGCCCTGGCGCTCGCAACGATCGCCCTATTGTTCGCCTGGGACACAATCCCGAATGCGGTGGTGAACCCGGTGTTCTTGCTGTGCAGCGGCGGCGTGGCGTCGCTGGGGCAGACGTTGGCCCGCTGGAGGCGCCCGCAGACGGCGCCCATCGCTCGGCCGGGAGGCGTACCATCTGCCGGGCTTGTCAGCCCGGTACCGAGCGGGCCGGAGGGGGCGGCGCCAGGAGCGGCGCAGGTTTCAAAGCAATGAAGGGAGCGCGGGCTGTTGTCGCTGCGTCCAGCCGTTGACCAGGGCCAGGTGGACGGCGCCAGCGTCGGCGGAGGCTTGCCCGACCTGGGACTGATCGGCGCTGTCGTGATCGGGCGGAACGAGGGGGAGCGGCTCAGGCCGTGCCTGCTGTCGTTGATCGGCCGGGTCGCCGCCGTCGTGTACGTCGATTCTGGTTCAACAGATGACAGCGTCGCCTGCGCGCGATCCTTGGGCGCGACCGTCGTCGAGTTGGACTCGTCCGAACCGTTCACGGCGGCACGAGCGCGCAACGCCGGCTTCGCACGTCTCATCCAGCAGGCCCCGGTGACGGCTTTCGTTCAGTTCGTCGACGGCGATTGTGAACTCGCGCCGGCGTGGGTGGACCGGGCGGCACGGGAGTTCGTCCGCCAGGCCGGTGTCGGCGTCGTTTGCGGGCGACTCCGAGAGCGATACCCCGATCGGTCGATCTACAATCGTTTGTGCGACCTCGGGTGGGAGTATCCCCTGGGCGAAGTGGCCTACAGCGGGGGGATCGCCATGATGAGGGTCGAAGCCCTCAGAGAAACGGGAGGCTTCCGGTCGGGGCTCGTCGCGGGCGAGGAGGCGGAACTCTGCGGCCGGCTGCGACTGCGTGGCTGGAAGACCCTGCGCATCGACGCAGAGATGGGGTTCCATGATGCCGCGATGACACGGTTCCACCAGTGGTGGAAGCGGACAGTCCGAACGGGGCGCGCGTACGCGGAGGGTTCGGCGGTGTTCGTGGGCGAGGCCCGCAGTCATAGCCTGCGCGGCGCTGCGCGAAGCGTCCTTTGGGGTTTGGCCGCGCCTTGCATCAGTGTGGCGCTGCTCGTCGTAGCCGCGTGGTGGCCCTGGGCCGTCCTTGGCCTGGCGGCAGTCGCGGGCCTGTACCTGGCGCTGATTGTCAAGGTCCTTGCGTCGCGCGTTCGAGTTGGGGATCGCCCGCGGCACGCGGCCCTCTATGCGGTGTTCTGTGTGCTCGGGAAGTTGCCGGAGGCTCAGGGTGTGATCCAGTACTGCCTGGGTGATGGCCGCCGGTTGGCGAGTCGGCCTGGAGCGGTTGTCCGTTTCGTGGGCTTGTGTGCCTGGGGCGTTGCGCCGCTGGCGCGGCTTGGTCGCCGATTGGCCGCGCCCTGGCTGAGATTCGCGCACCTGGCTTCGCTGCGGTCGCGGACGCGTGGCCTGGTACCGGTCACGACGCAGTTCGAGGGCCCCGTGTACACGTCTGGCCCGGTGGACCTGGTCCTGGGGGAGCATTGCCGCTTGGGGCGCTCGGTGTTCCTGGAGACCGTCGGGTCCGGTCGGATCGTGCTCGGGTCGCACGTCCGCATCAACACGGGCTGCGTTCTCGTTTCTTACGCATCCATCCGTCTGGGCGACGATTGCCTCGTCGGGGAGTACGTCAGTATCCGAGACGCCGACCACGGCATGGACACCGGGTCGCCGATGCGCTCGCAGCCGCACGAATCGGCGCCGATCGTCATCGGCGACAACGTCTGGATCGCACGCGGGGCCGTGATCCTCCAGGGCGTCACGATCGGGCGCGGCGCCGTCGTCGCGGCGAACAGCGTTGTTGTCGCCGACGTGCCCCCGAACGCTGTTGTGGCCGGGGCGCCTGCCAGGGTTGTCAAGGTCCGTTCCGCCGCCAGCGGATGACACGTTCGGCGCCCACGCTGGCGGGGTCAGCGCAGCCCGCGGCCCGCGACACAACGCCACTACCCATGAGCGTCAAACGCGTCACCCGGATGCTGCTGGATCGCATCGCCGAACGGACCGGGCTGCTGGCCCGGTGTGAACGCGCGATGATTGGCGCCGCGACGATCCTGACCTACCACAGGGTGCTGCCCGACGACGGCTGCGCCGCGTACCCGCTGGCCTCGCTGGCGACGCCTTCCTCTCTCTTCCGAGAGCAGGTAGCCGCGCTCCGGGTCCGGTTCAGAGTGGCGACCGTCACCGAGGCGCTGGCGAACCATGGTCCCGGCAGCGCTTCCGACCGGCCTCTGGTGGCCGTGACGTTCGACGACGGCTATGCCGACAATCACCAGGTCGCGGCGCCTATCCTGGATGAGGCGGGGATCCATGCGACGTTCTTCGTCGTGGCCGGACTGATCGGTGCCGACGAGGAGCTATGGTTCGACACGGCCGCGCGGCGCTGGCGCGGCGCGCCCGCCGGCGACCTATGGACGGCCGTTCAGGCTGCGGGGGTGCGCCCGGCCTGGCCGCCGGGGCAGAAGCCGACCATCGCCCAGTGGATGGGGCTGCTCAAGTCTCTGCCGGTGCGCGACCGGTCGCGCCTGATCGATGCCGTGCCCGACCGGGAGCCGGCGCGCCCGCGAGACCCGCTCGATCGCATGATGACACCCGATCAACTCCGAGACCTTCGCCGGCGCGGGCACGAGATCGGGTCGCACACGCTGACGCACCCGCTCCTTCCGGGGCTGGACGACCGCGAGTTGGCCGTCGAGATCGCCGGATCGCGTCGGCGACTGGAGTCATGGCTCGGGGAGCCCGTGCGCGGGTTCTGCTATCCCAACGGCGATCTTGATCAGCGCGTCGTGGAGGCGGTACGCCGGGCCGGCTACGAGTACGCCTGCACCACCGTTCCGGGACGGAATCTTCCCGCCGCCGACCGCCTGCGCCTCAGGCGCATCGACATGAATCCGCGCCGTACGGTTGGCCCGGGCGGCCGGTTCGATCGCACCGCCTTTCGGGCGGAACTCTCTCTCCTCCACGAGTGCCTCCGTTGAACGCCGCACGCGCCCCAACCCGGCTGGCGTACCTCAACTCGCAATACCCGAGCCTGTCGCACACTTTCATCGAGCGGGAGGTGCGCGCCTTGGGCGCGGCGGCCGTGGAGGTCCATACGTTCTCCGTGCGAGCGTCGCGCCCCGACGACACGCTGGACGAGATGCACAAGCGTGCGGTTTCCCGAACCTGCTGCCTGCTCTCGTCCCCCCTCCGGCTCTCGCTGACGGCTGCCGAGGCGCTGGCGCGCCATCCGATCGGCTGCCTGCGCGCCTTGCTCCGGTCGCAAAGGCTGTCGCCCCCCGGGATCCGGTCGCGCCTGTTGCACGCGGCGTACGCCGTGGAGGCCGCGCGGCTCGCCGTCGAGATGGCCAGACGGCGGCTCCGCCATGTCCACGTCCACATGGCCAACAACGGCGCGATGGTGGCCCTGCTGGCGTGCATCGTCGATCCGTCCATCACTTACAGCCTCACGATCCACGGGTCCGCAGAGTTCTTCGACGTGCACCGGCTCAACCTTCGCGCCAAGGCCGGGCATGCCGTCTTCGTCCGCTGCATCTCGGACTTCGGCCGGGCCCAGGTCATGGCCTGGACCAGCCCCGGCACGTGGGGCCGCTTCCACGTCGTCCACTGCGGCGTGGACACGCGCTTGTTCGCCCCCGCGCCGCGCAACCCGTCGCCAACGCTTCGGCTCCTGACCGTCGGGCGCTTCCATCCGATCAAGGGGTACCCGTTGTTGCTGCGCGCCTGCCGGCAACTCTCGGACGAGGGGATCGATTGGTCGCTGGACATGGTGGGAGACGGCCCGACGCGCCCGGCGCTGGAGGCCCTGGCGGCGGAGCTGGGCGTGCGCGGGCGAGTCACGTTCAGCGGTCCGGTCGGCCAGGACTCGATCCAGGGCCATTTCGACCGGGCCGACGTGATGGTCGTCAGCAGCTTCATGGAGGGCGTGCCCGTGGTGC
>JBGPGM010000020.1:0-11903 GCA_041483855.1 Phycisphaerae bacterium
GACGAGACGTTCGACGTCGGCTACGGGCGCTCGGCGGCCGAGGTCGCCCGGCGCGGCCGGCCCGCTGTCTACTTCGACTTCGTCAACCGGATCGGCGATGCCGTCCGTGCACTGGGCAAGCGCCCCATGATGTGGGCCGACATCGCGCTCTCGCACCCCGAGTCGTTGAAACTCTTCCCCAGGGACGCCATCGGCCTGGCGTGGGGCTACGAGCCGGATGCAGACTTCGCCCGCTGGTGCGACGTGCTGCGCGAGCATGGCATCGAGGCGTGGGTCTGCCCCGGCACCTCCTCCTGGCGCTCCATCACCGGGCGCACCACCGAGCGCAATGCCAACATCGCCCGAGCGACCGCCGAAGGCGCCGCGCGTGGCGCGCCCGGCTTCCTCATCACCGACTGGGGCGACTCGGGCCACCACCAGCACTGGCCGATCGCAGTGGCCGCCCTGGCCCGCGCCGCGCAGGCGGCTTGGAATCCACATGGGGCCCGTGATGCCCGCGTCGGCGACGCAGGCGTCCCGACAGTGTCCGCCGCGGCATCCCTGCACGCCTTGGCCGATTCCGCGCTGCAGCTCGGCCCCTGGCTCGACGCACTCGGCGACATCGACCTTGAGATCCGCCAGGCCAACGCCATCCGCAACTCCTCCGCCCTGTTCAACGATCTGCACCGGCCCGCGACCGCCAAGCCCGTCGCAGGCAGGCTCAAGGACTGGCATGCCGTCGCCGATCGCCTCGATTCTCTCAGCGCCTCGATTCCAGGGCGCCTTGCCGCCTCGATGCCCCTGCCCCATCAGGAACTCCTGCACACCCTGGCCACGGCGCGCCTGGCCGTCGAGCACGCCATCGCCACCCGTACGCCCGACTCGCCGCTCCCGCTGGCGACAGTCCCCCTTGCCCACCGCGCCCGGCTTGCAGACCTGGCGCGACAGGTCCTTGCCGAGCACCGCCGCCTCTGGACGCGGCGCAACCGCCCCGGCGGGCTCGAGCGATCCTGCTCCCATTACGTCCGCCTCATCGAGCGCATCGAGTCCGACGCGCCCGCGCCCGGGCATTGACGGCGAGCCGGCACGGTTGACGCCGCGCCGATCAGCCGCCACCCTACCCTCATGGCCGCCCGCCCAACCTCTCGTCTGATTGTCGGCTGCATGACCGGCACGAGCATCGACGCACTCGATGCCGCGCTGGTTCGCGTCACCGGCGTGGGCCCTGCCATGTCCGCCCGGTTCCTGCGCGCCGTTTCGGTTCCTCTCAACGACGGCGCCGACCCGCTCGCCCCGCGCCTGCGCGCCCTGGCCGAGCAGCGAGCGATCGCCGCCCGCGACATCGCCGCGCTCGCCCGCGATTTCGCGCTGCTGCACGTCAGCGCCATCCGCCAACTGCTGGCCCAGGCCGGCGACGCCCCCCCCGACCTGATCGCAGTGCACGGCCAGACCGTCTTCCACGCCCCGCCGCTGTCTTGGCAACTGATGCACCCGGCGCCGATCGCCCACGCACTCCGGGTTCCCGTGGTCTTCGACCTGCGGGCCGCGGACCTGGCCGCCGGCGGCCAGGGCGCGCCGATCACGCCCATCGCCGACTTCATCCTCTTCCGGTCCGCCGCCGAGCCCCGCACCATCGTCAACCTCGGCGGGTTCTGCAACATCACGGTGCTGCCGGCGGTGGCCGAGGGGGGCGGCGCCGAGAGTGCCGCGCTGGACCATATCACCGGCGCCGACGTCTGCCCGTGCAACCACCTGCTCGACGCCGTGGCACGTCGCTGCCTCAACTCGCCCTACGACCCCGACGGCCGGCACGCCGCGGCCGGTCGCGCCGACTCCGCCGCCCTCGACGACCTCGCCCAGCGATTGGCGCACATCGCTCGCTCGGGCCGGTCGCTCGGCACGGGCGACGAACTGACCGCATGGATCGACGGGCACGCCCCGCGCCTGGCCGGTTCCGACCTGTCCGCAACCGCGTGCGCGGCGATCGCCCGCACCATCGTCGCCGCCGCCGCACCGGCGCCGGGTACGCGCCTGGTCCTCGCTGGCGGCTCGACGCGGAACCTCGCCCTCGTTGGCGCCATCCGGGCCGCCCACGCCGCCGGCCAGGTGTGCCTCTCCGACGAACTCGGCACGCCCGGCGCTTACCGTGAGGCCGCGGCCATGGCCGTCCTGGGCGCCCTGTGCCAGGATCGCGTGCCAATCACGCTGGCACGAGTGACCCGCGTTCAGGCGCCCGCCCCGATCGCGGGGCACTGGGTGCTGCCCTGACTCCTTGCCGGGCGGCGCCCAAGGCCCACGAAACAAAGCGAGCCCGGCTTGCCGGGCTCGCTTTACCCCAGGGTCCTTCCAGCGGGGCTATCTCACTCCCGCTCCGCTGCTGTCTCCCGCACCCGGCCTCCTGCCTGCCATCGCGCGTCGGACTCGGCGCCGCCTCCATGCAGCACCACCTCCATCCAACGCCCGTATAGTCCTGGCCTGCGCACGAAAGCGACGAACCGTCGCCGTTTGCGACTATCGTCCCCTGGATTGAGTTCCTGAAGTCCGCTTGCTGGTTTTTCCGTACCTCCGCCCATTTTTTTCGCTCCCGTACTGACCTATGCACGGCGATCCCGGCAACTCGCCGCCCCACCTCGCCGCCGAAAACGTGCCCGGCGCGGTGGCCGCCGACGTACCGGGCATGACCTGTGCCCAGTACGTGCTCCACAGCGCCCGGCTGGGCCTGCCCGGCGGGCGGGCCGGGGCGGTCGAGCGGTACCAGAGGCTGTTCCGGCGCGGCGAGCGGACGCAACCGCACCTGAACGTTTCCCTGCCGCCGCTGGGGCGGGTTCTCGCCTCGGACAGCGCCGAGGGGCCGGTGCTCAAGTTCACGCAGGTCGTCGCCGGCGACGGACGGACGCTCGAGACGGAGTCCGTGCTGATTCCCATGGTCGGCCGGCGCGCCGTGCGGACGTACACGCTGTGCGTCTCGTCACAGATCGGCTGCGCGATGGGGTGCACGTTCTGCCAGACGGCCCAGATGGGCCTGCTGCGCTCGCTCACGCCCGCCGAGATCGTCGCCCAGTGGTTCGCCGCCAGGCACGGATTGCTGGCCGACCCGGCCGCGCCCGTGGACCACGACGCCCCGATCACGAACATCGTCTTCATGGGCATGGGCGAGCCGCTGGACAACCTGGACAACGTCCTGGCCGCGATCGCGGTGCTCACCGACCACCACGGGGCGAGCCTGCCCGTGTCGCGCATCACCGTCTCGACGGTCGGGCGGATCGACGGCATCCGGCGGCTGGCCGCCCACGTCCGCACGCCCGGCTGGCACCGCCTCAACCTGGCCGTTTCCCTCAACGCGCCCAGCGACGAGGTGCGCTCGCGGATCATGCCGATCAACCGGGCGATGCCGCTGGCGGCGCTGCGCGCGGCGCTGACCGAGTGGCCGATTTACGGCGGGTTCAAGTTCTGCCTGGAGTACGTGCTGATCCCGGGTGTCAACGACGCCCCTGAGCACGCACGCCAACTGGCGGACTTCGTGCTGGGCAAGCCCCCCTTCGACGGCCCGCGCCTCCCCGGGCTGATCAACCTCATCCCTTACAACCCGCGTGATGGTTCGCCGTGGCCGGCGCCGCAGGAGGAGCACGTCGAGCGATTTGTCAACTGGATCCTGAAGACGGGCGTGCTCGCCAAGCGCCGGCGGACCAAGGGGCGCGAACAGATGGCCGCGTGCGGACAGCTGGGCAATCCGCAGGTGCACAGGCGCGGGCGTACCGCGGTAGCGGTTACGTTCGCGCAGGCCTGAAGACGTGATGAAACGGCTCTACGGACCCAGCGCACGCCGCGCGGCCAGGACGTTCTGCTCCAGGTGACCCGGGTTGATCGTGCCCACGACGACGCTCGACACCCCCGGCTCGTCGAAGATGAAACGCAGCGACGCCTCGACCGCGTCGCCGCCTTCCTGGCCCACCGCGTAGCCGCCCAGCAGGCCCTTCTTGATGAGGACCCCGGCCCCGCGCGCGGCCGCGCCCCGGATGACGGGCGCCTGCTCCTGATCGCGCAGGTTGTACGCGACCATGAGCACGTCGCAGCCGCTCTCCAGGGCTGCCAGGCCGCCCTCGACGGTCTTGCTGCTGATCCCAACGGCCCGCAGCCTGCCCTCGCTCTTCAGACGCAGCAGGGCGTCCAGGGCGCCGCTGTCGCGGACGATCGCCCGCTCGCGGGCCGCGCCGCGTTCGGGCGTCATGTCCGCGGGGTTCCAGCCGCCGCTGTGGAGGAGGACGATGTCCAGGGTGTCGGTCCGAAGGCGCGTGAGGCTGCGCTCGACACTCCGCCGAATCGCCGCGGGCGAAAAGTCGAATCGCGAGACCCCGCCCTCGAACTCCTCACCGGCCTTGGTGCACACGACCCAGCGCTGCCGCCCGCCGAACCAGTTGTTGGCGGCCATGATCTCGCCCAGTCGCTGCTCGCTGGTCCCGTACGCCGGGGCGGTGTCGATAAGGTTGACGCCCAGCTCCGTGCAGGCCCGCAGCAGTACGATCGCTTGCTCGTCGGTCGGCAGCTCGAACGGCCGGGGGTACCTGACGCCCTGGTTACGCCCGAGCTTGACCGTGCCCAGGCCGACAGGGCTGACGAGCAAGCCGGTTGTGCCCAGCGGTCTCAGGTCCATCGAGTACTCCTGTCCTCCCAAGGTAGTTCGGCGATGCAGGCGGCGCCGCGCAGCGCCGCGGTGATCGGCGGCGCTGTGCCGCGCCCGGCCGCCGGCTTGAGCCCCGCACGAGCCAGTTGGGCGAGCACCTCGGCCGCGGCGGCGGGGGCGAGGGCGAGCTTCGTCGGCCACACGGCGGTGATGCGCCCGCGGGTGACAACGACGTGAGTGTCCGGGCGCGAGCCGTCGTCGGTCAGCCCCTCGGCCCGGTCGATCCGCAGCGTGGCCCACTGCGCACGCGACAGGTCGATCCACGCCAAGCACGCGCCCAGTTCGCGCTGGGCCGCCCCGATCTGGGCGTCGCGGTCGCGCTCGACGCCCGTTTCGGCGATCTGCCCGCCGACGTACCAGACGGTGCGCCCAGCGCCATCGCGCTGGCTGGTGATGGTGACCCGCGGCCGGTCGGACAGGCCGATGCAGTGCCCACACAGCGGGGGAAGATCATCGGCCCGCAGCATGACCATGTGGAGCGGCCGGCGCTGCATGCGCGGCGTCGAGGGCGCGCCGGCGAGGGCTGGACCAGCATAGGCAGCGGCTTTCTCGATCAGGTCCGCGTTGGCCGCGCCGGCGGCCAGGACGATGTGCGAGGTGTCGATCGAGATGGGATTCGACGGCGCGTGGCGGAGGCGCACGGTGATGGGCTGGTCAGGCGCGGGAGGAAAGCCAATGGCGTCGGGCCCGTCGGCGAATGCGAGGTGGGGCGAGAGGACCTCGGCAAGCCGCACCAGGAGAGCACGCGGGTCGAGGACGGGTTCCGCGACGCCGTACACGCCGACGCCCGCAGGTGCATCGCGCAGAGCGGCGGGGCGATCGGCCGCTGCGACGGGCTCGACGGTTGTACGGATGACCTTGCCGGCGGCGAGACCCGCCAGGCGCGATCCGATGCCGGCCGTGGTCCAGAGATACTGCCGGTCGGACAGCAGAGTGACGCCGCGCAGGTCGACGTCGCCTTCGCCGCGCAGGCAGGCGCGCCAGCGCGCCGGCATGTCGGCGATGGTGCGGCTGGCGCGCGACGCGGCGCCGGCCAGGGCGTACTTGACGCCGCCGTGGATGATCCCCTGCGAGGCGATGGTCTGGCCCCGGCCGAGCGCGTTGGCCTCGACCAGCAGGCCCGCGTAACCGGCGGAGGTCAGGCGGGCCAGGGTCCACAGACCCGCGATGCCGCCGCCGAAAATCAGCACGTCGAGGCGGATCGAGAGCGTGGGGGGGCCGGGCATGCGAGATGGTATCGTCGGTGCGGGGTGGAACGATCCAGGTGTCCAGGTGTGAGGTGCTCAGGTTCTCCCGGTGCAGCGCCGGTCCCAGGGCGACCATCTGCGGTCAGCCTGCAAGCGGCTCGCCCCAGCGGGCATGGAATACGAAGTTGGTCATGGACTTGCGGCTGCGCGGTGCGTTCTGGCGCTGGCGCAGGTCTTCGGGCAACTGTCCGACCGTCCCCGCCCAGCCGATCGCCACGCCGCTGGCCGGGTCCCATCCGGCGGGGATGCCGAGGTTGGCGCGGCACTTGTCCAGGTCGATGCCGGCCATCTGGTGGACCTGCAGGCCCATGGACTCGGCCTGCACCGTGAGAAACGCCATCGCGGCGCCCGTGTCGTACATCGCGTGCCGGTTCGGCTTGCCGTTCCGCTCGAACGTGAGGCGCGACGCGGTGATCATCAGGACCGCGGCGTTGGCGGCCCACTTCTGGTTGACGGGCACGAGACAGTCGAGCAGACGCGCGAACTCGGCGTCCGTGCGGTGCGCGAAGATGAACGCCCAGGGCTGTTCGTTGAAGCTGCTGGGGGCCCATCGCGCCGCCTCGAACAGCGACCGCAAGGCCGCGCCATCGACCGGGCGCGCCGGATCGAACGAGTACGGGCTCCAGCGGCGGCGGATCAGTTCGTGGACGGGGTGCTCGACGGGTGCGGGCTTGTCCATGCGGGTCTCTCCGTAACCGAGAATCGGTTCAACGGTACGCCGCGGGCGACTGGGCTACGGCCCGGGCCGCAGGTTCTGCTCGAAGAGGTCCAGGATGCGCCTGTATTCGTCGAGCCAGGAGGTTGGCTCGGTGAAGGCGTGGGACTCGACGGGGTACATGGCGACCTGCCAGTGCTCCTTCTTCAGTTCGATCAGCCGCTGCGTCAGGCGGACGGTGTCCTCGAAGAGCACGTTGTCGTCCTGCATGCCGTGGCAGATGAGCAGCGGCCGCTTGAGGCCGGCCGCGAACTCGATCGGGCTGGAGCGTTCGTAGGCCTCCGGGTCCGCTTGCGGCGTATTCAGAATGTTGGCGGTGTAGCCGTCGCTGTAATGGGCCCAGTCGGCGACGGGGCGCAGGGCCGCCCCGCAGGCGAACAGGTCGGGGCGCGTGAACAGGGCCATGAGGGTGAGGAACCCGCCGTAGGAGCCGCCGTAGACGCCGACGCGGGCGGGATCGGCGTGCTGCTCCTTGACGAGCCAGGCGGCACCGTCCTCCAAGTCGTCCAGCTCGGGGGTGCCCATCCGCCGGTAGATGGCGGTCCGCCAGTCGCGCCCGTAGCCGGCCGAGGCGCGGTAGTCCATGTCGAGGACGACGCAGCCGCGCCGGGCCAGCAAGGTGTGGAACATGAACTCATGCGAGTAGTACGACCACCCCTCGTGCGCATCCTGGAGGTAGCCGGCGCCGTGGATGAACAGGACGGCGGGGCGCGCCGTGCCGCCAGATCCGTCCACTGGTGCCGCGGATGGGGGTTCGTACAGGCGCGACCAGATGATGCGCCCGTCCCGCGACGGCACGGGAACCAGTCGCGGTCGAACCCAGCCGACGGCCGCGAATGCCTCGCTAACCGTGTGGGTGATCTGCTCGGGGCGCCCGGCCGGGTCGGCGGCGAGCAGGTCGGTGGCCTGGACGAAGAGTTCGGGTGGACTGGTCGCGGTGGAGTGGATGAGGAGGACGCCGCGCTCGTCGGGGGAGAGCATGGCGGTGTTCAAGCCTCCCAGGTTGGTCAGCTGCTGGACGGGGCCGCCCTCGGAGCCGACAGGGACGCGATAGAACTCGCGCACGCCAGGGTGCGGGAGGTTGGCGGCGAAATAAACGAACGCGCCGTCGCGGGCCAGGCGCACGTCCGAGACCTCGTAGGTGGCGCTGGACTCGTGCAGGCCGGTCAGTTGGCGCCGGGCGCCGTCGGGGACATGGCGAAGGAAGAGGTGCGAGTAGCCGGTCTCTTCCGACAGGAACCAGAGTGTGGAGTTGTCGCGCAGCCACCCGACTTGGCCGAAGCCCATGTTGATCCAGGCCTCGTCGGTCATGTGTTCCAGGGGCGTCAGCGTGCCGGCGGTCTCGGCGTCGAGGCCGACGGCGGCGATCCAGCGGTCCTTGTTGTCCGTGGAGAGGCACTGGATGGCCAGGCGCTTGGCGTCCCAACTGAAGAGGATGTCCGTGACGACAACGGGACGCGGCGGGCCCTCTTCGGGCGTGGCGGGCGCGGGTGGGGGTGCGGGCGGCGCGGGGTTGGCCGGCTCCGGCACGGGCCGAGCCTCGGCGGGCTTGTCTCCGGCGCTGTCACTCTTTTCCTGTCCCTTCCTTTCCGTGTCCGCCGCATCTGCGTGGGTGATCTTCTTCTTCGCCTCCGCCGCGTCGCGCAGCGGCTTGAGCGGGTCGATCTTGATGCCCGGCAGAGCAGAAAGATCGACGGTCTTCTTCTCATGCCCGGTCAGATCGAGCAGGACCAACTCCTCGCCGACGCGCTGGCCCGTGCCGACCTTGGCACGGACCGAGCGCGAGGAGGCATACCCGGAATCCGTGACGTACTGGGGCATCTGATCGGACTTGCCGCCGTCAACGCCCTTCTTGACCAGGCGCAGGGCGAGCCAGCGCCCGTCGGGCGAGAGCAGCGACTCGCGGACCTCCCGGTCATCGCCCAGGTAGAACGGCGGGGGGACGCGGGCGGGGTCGGCGGCCCGCTCGTCGACGGTACGCTGACGCGCGGCCTTGGCCTTCTCCTTGGCCTGCCTGACGTGCTCGAAGAGTCGCTCCTGCTGCAAGCGGAGGTAGTCGTCCTTGTCCTTCTCCTCGGCCGGGTCCTTGCCGAGAATGATGTCGGCGGGCTGATACTCCAGGCCGGTGTCGAGTTGGCGAATCAGAATCGTTCCGGCGCGCCGGTACCAGATGGACGGGGGCGGCGACCCATCGGGGGCGCCGCCGGCCCCAGGGGAGGGCGCGCCCGGGGCGATCATGAAGCGGGGCGCGACCTCGGCCTCGGCGGTGCGGGTGAGTTGGCGGAGCGTCCCGGCTGTCAGGTCCTTGAGGAATAGGTCGCCCTCGCGGGCGTAGACCTTCCAGCGGTTGTCCAGGGATCGGTCGCCGCGCGGCTGGTCGGCCGCGCCGAGTTCGGAATCGGGAATCGTGCGCGGATCGCGTCCGTTGAGGCCGACCTGGATCAGGTCGCGCCGGTCCTCGCCGCGACGCTTCTGGAAGTAGTAGATGGAGCGCCCGTCATCGGCCCAGTACGGGCTCTCCGGCGGGCAGCCGATCCAGTCCTTGTCCTGCATGATGAGTTCAAGGGTGACCGCGGCGGCCGGTGCGGCGGGCCGGGCCGGCGGCGCGCCCAGGGAGCACAGCGCCGGGGATCCGACGGCCAGGGCAAGGGCAAGCAGGGATGGCGCTGGGATCGCGGAGCGCATGGCGCGGGTCCTTGGTCAAGGCATCAGGCGCGTGCCGGACCAGCCGGGAAACTTGGGATCGGCAATGAAGCCGGGGACGCCGTCGATCGTGGCGGGGGCCAGGCGCCGGGTCCAGACGGCGCGGTCGTGCAGACGCCCCGGGCCGCTGACCCACAACTCGATCCGGGCAACCCACAGCCGGTAGCCGCCCCAGTTGGGCGGGCGCGGCACCCGGATGACCGGCGAATCGGGCGACGGGTGGAGGCCGTCGTCATCGACGCGGGCGCCCTTGAGACCCAGGAGTGTCGCCGCGTCGCGGATGCGCTGCTGGAAGGCGGCGCGCGAGGCAAGAGGCTGGCTCTGGTCGCTGGCCCAGGCGCCGACGCGGCTGTCCAGCGGACGGGAGGCAAAGTAGGAGTCGCTTTCGTCCTCGGGGGAGCGGGTCACAGGGCCTTCGAGGCGGACCTGGCGGTCCAGGGCGTCCCAGTGGAAGACGGCCGCGGCCCGGGGATTGGCGTCCAAGGCGTTGGCCTTGGCGGAGCGGTAGTTGGTGTAGAAGACAATGAAGCCGGCGGCGGGTTCGATGCGTTTGCAGAGGAGGATGCGGGCGGAGGGGGCGCCGTCGGGGCCGACGGTGGCGACGGACATGGCGTTGGGGTTGGGAGTGGGACGGAGGCGCTGGGCGTGGTCGAACCAATCCTGGAAGAGGGGGAGGGGGTCAGCGGGAAGGGGCTCGGGGAGGTGGTGGGCGCGGGTGCTGGACGGGTCGGCGGCGGGCATGGGGCAAGTGTAGTGGGAGGGGTACGGGGTGTGGGATGGGGGGGAACCTGTCGGCAGCGCGACGGGTGGCGGGGTCGGGGCGTGGCGGGCGCATACTGTGAGGGATGAGCACGCTGGCGAGCGGGAGCATGGGCGAGAGCGGAAGCGGCGCGCCGGCTCGGGATCGCGGGCGCTGGGGCGGGGCGCGGGAGGTGCAGGTCCGGCTGGACAAGTTGTTCGACAAGATGCCGCCGCACTCGCCGGAGGCGGAGATGGCGCTGCTGGGGGCGATGCTGCTGGACTGGCGCGTGACGGGGGAGGTGGTGCAGATCATCAAGACGCCGGAGGCGTTCTACAGCGAGGCGCACGCGGCGATCTACGCGGTGCTCGTCGAGTTGTACGACCGGCACCAGGCGGGGGACACGGTGCAGGTGGTCGCGGCCCTGCGGGACAAGGATGCGCTCAAGGACGTCGGGGGTCCGGCGTACATCGGGCAGCTGGCCAGCGGGACGCCCAGCGCGGCGTCGGCGCCGCACTTTGCGCGGATCGTGGCGGAGAAGGCGAAGCTGCGCCGGCTGATCAAGGCCGCGGGGGAGATCGTGTTCGACGCGTACCACTCGGGGAACCTGGGGCCGGAGGGGGCGCGGGAGATCATTGACAACGCGGAGCGGGCGATCTTCGAGATCGCGCAGGAGGAGACGACGAACGACCCGCAGGCGATCGGGCGGCTGCTGGACCTGGAGATCGAGCGGCTGGAGGCGATGGAGGCGGGGCGGATGGTCAGCGGGGTTCCGACGGGGTACCACGACCTGGACCAGATGCTCATGGGCCTGCAGGCGGGGGAGATGATCGTGCTGGCGGCCCGGCCGTCGATGGGCAAGACGGCGATGGCGATGAACATCGCCGAGAACATCGCCATGGGCGGGGCGCTGTACTCGTCGGCGCGGGGCGCGCCATCGCCGGTGGGGATCTTCAGCCTGGAGATGTCCAAGTCGTCGGTGGCGCAGCGGCTCCTGAGTTCGCGGTCGCAGATCAGTTCGCACAAGATGCGCAGCGGGCAGTGCAGCGCCAAGGACATCAAGCACCTCGTGGAGGTATCGAAGGACCTGGGGGCGGCGCCGATCTACGTGGACGACACGGCGGGGCTGACGGTGCTGGGGTTGCGGACGAGGGCGAGGCGGATGGCGGCGCAGTTCGGGATCAAGACGCTGTTCGTGGACTACCTGCAGTTGATGACGGCACCGGGGGCGGCGCGGGAGAGCCGGCAGGTGGAGGTGTCGGCGATCAGCCGCGGGATCAAGGCGCTGGCGCGGGAGCTGAACATCCCGGTGGTGTGCATGTCGCAGTTGAACCGGGGGCCGGAGTCGCGCGGGGACAATCGGCCGCGGATGAGCGACCTGAGGGAGTCGGGCTCGATCGAGCAGGACGCGGACGTGGTCATGCTGCTGCACCGGGAGGAGTACTACCACGTGGGGGACCGGGAGTGGGAGAACGATCCGGGGAACGAGAGGAAGAAGGGGGTGGCGGAACTGATCATCGCCAAGCAGAGGAACGGGCCGACGGGGCTGATCGAGTTGCAATGGGATGCGCAGACGACGCGGTTTAACCCGCTGGCGCGGGACCGGGGCGGGTACGCGGACGAAGGGGGGGCGTGGGAGGGCGGGGGAGGCGGCGCTGGCGGGTTCGGGGGCGGGGGGAGAGATCCATTCAAGATCGACGTGAAGCCATTCCATCCGGGGAAGGCGGGGGGCGGAGGTGGCGGGGGCGGCGGTGCAGGGTTCAAGCCGGGTGCGAAGACGGGCCCGGTCGGGGATTTCCGGGATGGCGGCGGTCCGGAGCGGGAGGGGGCGGAGGAGGA
>JBGPGM010000021.1:0-11748 GCA_041483855.1 Phycisphaerae bacterium
CCCCATGTACGCCAAGGCCTCGCGCGCCGCCGCCGAGCACGCCCTGCCCGCCCCCGCCGCACTCGCCGTCACCGCCGCCTTCGCCCTCATCACCTTCCTGGCCCTCCTCCCCCACCTGGGCGTCATCCTCACCGCCGTCTCCGACCCCGGCGCCTGGAACCGCTCGGTCCTGCCCTCCTCGTTCACGCTCCACAACTTCCGCCTCGCCCTCTCCCACCCCGACGCCTTCCACTCCATCTCCAACTCACTGCGGCTCGCCACCGCCGCCACCGCACTGGACCTTGCCCTCGGCCTGCTCGTCGGCTACCTCGTCGTTCGCACGCGCCTCCGCGGCCGGCACCTGCTCGACAGCCTGTGCATGCTCCCCCTGGCCGTCCCCGGCTTGGTCATGGCCTTCGGCTACGTCGCCATGACGCTCCGCTGGCCCTTCGGCAAGGGCGACATCCTCGACGGCATCGTCTCCGTCATCGGCGCTGCGCCCAGCCCCATGCTCCTGCTGACCATCGCCTACGCCGTCCGCCGCCTCCCCTACATCGTCCGCGCTGTCGTCGCCGGCCTGGAGCAGACCTCCGGCGAACTGGAAGAGGCCGCGATGAACCTGGGCGCCTCGCGCTTCACCGCCGTGCGCAAGGTCATCGTCCCGCTCATCGCCGCCAACCTCATCGCCGGGGCGCTGCTGGCCTTCTCGTTCGCGATGCTGGAGGTCTCCGACTCGCTGATCCTCGCCCAGCAGCAGCGCCACTTCCCGATTACCAAGCAGATCCTCGCCTTCCTCAACCGCCTGGGCGACGGGCCGTCGATCGCCAGCGCCATGGGCGTCTGGGGCATGGCCCTGCTGACGGTGACGCTCGTCGGCGCCTCGATCCTGATCGGCAAGAAACTGGGGTCGATCTTCAGAGTGTGACGGAGGAGGTCATGGGATCAAGCGGTTCAGAACTCGGCGTCACTTCAACCCCACCAACTCCACCTCGAACACCAGGTCCGATTTGCCCGGGATCCTCGGCGGACGCCCCGGCTCGCCGTAGGCCATCTGCCACGGGACGATCAGTTTCCGCTTGCCACCGATCTTCATCCCCGGGATCCCCCATTGCCAGCCCGGCACCATCTTGTCGAGCGACAAGTCCGACGGCGCCCCGCGGGCGTACGACGAGTCGAACTCCGTGCCGCCCGCCAGCAGCGTGCCCTTGTAGTGCACCGTCACCGTCGCCCCCGGCTTGCACTCCGCCCCCTCGCCCACCTTGATGTCCTCGATCTGCAGAACGTTCACCAGCTCGATCTCGTACACCAGGTCGGCCTTGGGCGGGATGATCGGCACGTCCGCCTTGGGCGGGATGGTCGGCGGCCGACCCGCCTCCCCGAAGGCCAGCGCATACGGAACCGTCAACTTGCGCTTGCCCCCCACCCGCATGCCGGGGATGCCCTCCTGGCTTCCCTTGATCCACCGGTTGAGCGAGAACGCGGCCGGGCTGTTGCGCTTGTAACTCGAATCGAACTCCGACCCGTCGGACTTGAGCGTGCCCTTGTAGTGCGCCACCACCGCCGCGCCCGGCTTGCACTCGACCCCGTCCCCCACGACCAGGTCCTCGATCCCGAGCCCGTCCGCCGTGACCGTCTTCACCGGCGCCGGCTTGGCCTCCGGGGGCTTCGTCTCCGCCGGCTGCTTCTCCGGCTGCTTCACCTCCGGCTCCTTCGCCGGTGCCGGATCGCCCGGCGGCTGGGCCGCCGCCGCCACGCACACCGCCGCCGCCGCCACCGCCGCCAGTCTCGCGCTGATGCTCATGGGCTCCCTCGTCTTGCGTGGCCGCGCCGTGACGCCGCCGCGTGGTTCATCGCACCCCCAGCAACTCGATCTCGAACAGCAGGTCGGCGCGGGCCGGGATCGTGGGCGGGCTGCCGCGCTCGCCGTACGCCTTGGCCCAGGGGATCGTCAGCCGCCGCTTGCCCCCTACTTTCATCCCCGGGATTCCTTCCTGCCACCCCTGGATCAGGTTCCGCAGGGGGAACTCGATCGGCTGGCCCCGCGCGTAACTCGAATCGAACTCCGTGCCGTCCATCAGTGTGCCGCGGTAGTGCACCTTCACCGTCGCCTTGACCGACTCGCACGGCTTGCCCGTGCCGAGCACCAGGTCATCGATCACCAGTTGCCCGGCCTTGTCGTCTGCGCCCATCGTCGGCCTCCTTCGCCCCGGCCCCGCCGTCACTTCACCGCCACGAGCCGGATCTCGAACACCAGCGTCGAACTCGCCGGGATCACCACGTTCCCCTGGTCGTCCTTCATGTCCTTCGATCCGTATCCCAGTTCCGGCGGCACCGTCAGCCGGCGCGTCCCGCCCGCCCGCATCCCCGGCAGCCCATCCTGCCACCCCGAGATCACCCGGTCGAGCGAGAACTCTAACGGCTCCTGGCCCTCAGTCGAGTCGAACACCCGGTTGTCCGGCGCGATCATCCCCTTGTAGTGCAGCAGCACCCGCGAGCGCGGCAGGCACACCGGCCCGTCTCCCACCACCACGTCCTCGATCACCAGCCCGCTCGCCCGCGTCACCTTGTTGATCGGGCGCGGGTCCATCACCGTCGGCGGCCGCTCGGCCGTCGCCGGCGCGCTCGCCTCCTCGTGCCCCGGCCCTGCCGCCTTCTTGCCCCGCCCGCCGGTGCAACCGCTCGCCACCGCCAGCCCCAGTCCCGCCGCCGCCAGCGCCGCGTACGCCCCGATCGCCGTCCGCATCGACGCCTCCTGCACCGGTCCCGACCCGTTCAAGACCCGCATGGTATCCCCTACCATCCCGCGTGAGCGTGTCGGCCGTCCAACCCAAGCCCACCATCGCCATCTCCATGGGCGATCCGCTCGGCATCGGGCCCGAGATCATCGTCAAGTCGCTGGCTGACGAGAGTCTGCGCCGGCGCGCCCGGTTCCACATCCGCGGCCTGTCCACCGCCCTTGGCGTCGCGGCTCGGAGCGCGAACATCACCCCGTTCTGGCACGGTGTTCCCCACGACGCGCCCGACGCGGGACTCGCCACGCGCCATGACGTGCTGCTCCTGGACTACTCCGAGCTGGAGGGCACGGCGGGCAGCACGCCGGCCCCCGGCCCCACGCGCCCCGGCGGCGTCGCCTCCTTCGGCTTCGTCGTAGATTCCATCGGCGCGACCCAGCGCCCGCCGGCCGATCCCTGGCACGCCGACGCCATCGTCACCGGGCCCATCTCCAAGACCTCCTGGCGCCTGGCCGGGCACACGCAGTTCCCCGGGCACACCGAGCTCCTCGCCGCGCGCTTCGCCGCCCCGCGCACCGCCATGCTCTTCATCGGCCCACACCTGCGCGTCATCCTCGCCACCATCCACATCCCCCTGATGGCCGTGCGCGAGGCCCTTTCCGCCGCGAAGGTCCTCGACGCCATCGAACTGGGCCACTTGGCCTGCCAGCGCCTGGGCATCGGCTCGGCGCGCATCGCCGTCTGCGGCCTCAATCCGCACGCCGGCGAGGGCGGCCTCATGGGCGACGACGAGACCCGCCTGATCAGCCCCGCCATCGCGCAGGCCCGAGCCCGGTCCATCGACGCCCGCGGCCCGTTCCCTGCCGACACCGTGTTCCTGGCAGCCGCCGCCGGCCAATACGACCTTGTTGTCGCCATGTACCACGACCAGGGCCTGATCCCCGTCAAGCTGCTCGACCGCAACGAAGCCGTCAACGTCACCGTCGGCCTGCCCACGATCCGCACCAGCCCGGCCCACGGCACCGCGTTCGACATCGCCGGGCAGAACCGGGCCGACGCCGGCTCGATGCGCGCCGCGATCGAACTGGCGCTGCGCATGGCCGGACCGGCGCCGATGCTCCGGTAGCGCTCCACCGGCCCACTCCTACACTCCCTCCCGGCCAGGCTGCCTCCCATCCACCGAACCCCGCACCCCCCATGCCCCACGGCGCACTGAATCGCCGCGGCCCGGATGCGCCGCCCTCCCGCCACCCGCTCGTCGAGCTGCTGGCTATCGCCGCGCCCAGCGTCGCCACCATGACGTCGTACACGGCCATGCAGTTCGTGGACGCCAAGATGGTCTCGCTCATCGGCCCCGAGCCTGTCTACGTCGCCGCCCAGGGCAACGGAGGGATGACCGTCTTCGTCCCCATCGCCGTCGTCATGGGCGCGCTGGGGGTCATCAACACCTATGTCTCCCAGAACCTCGGCGCGGGCACGCCGCAGCGCGGCGCCGCGTACGCGTGGAACGCGCTATGGGCCGGCGCGGGCGCGGCCATCCTCCTGATCCCGTACGCCGCCATCGTGCCGCACATCTTCGCCGCCATGGGCCACCAGCCGCCCCTGAGCACGCTCGAGACCGCCTATGCCCAGACGCTGCTGGCCGGCGCGTTCTTCACGCTGGCCACCCGCGCCATCGCCCACTACTTCTACGGCATGCACCGGCCGGGCGTCGTCCTGACCGCGGCGATCGTGGGCAACCTCGTCAACTTCGCCGCCAACTACGCGCTCGTGCTCGGACATCTCGGCGCCCCGGCGCTGGGCGTGCGCGGCTCGGCGCTGGCCACGATCATCGGCACGGGCGTTGAACTCTCCATCCCCCTGACCGTCTTCCTCTCGCCGGCGTACAACCGCCTCTACGGAACGCGGGCCGCCTGGCGGCCCTCGCTGGCGCACCTGCGCGACATCGCCCGCATCGGCTGGCCCGGCGCCGTCATGTTCGGCTCCGAGATGGTCTGTTGGTGGTATTTCACCGTGGTGCTCGTAGGCTCGTTCGACACGGGCGGGCTCGCCATCCACACGCCGTCTACCTGGATCGCCCTGCGCTACATGCACCTGGCGTTCATGCCCGCCGTGGGCATCTCGTTCGCCGTGACCGCCGTGGTGGGACGCTGCATGGGCATGCGCCGCCCGGACCTGGCCGAACGCCGAGCGTGGATGGGGCTGGCCCTGACCACGTCCTACATGGGCCTGTGTGCGCTGGCCTTCGTCGCGTTCCGCCGTCCCCTCATCGGGTTCTTCCTCGACGCCGGCATGCCCGCCGGCGAGCGTGAGGCGATCCTGACGCTCGGCTCGCAGATCATGGTCCTGGCCGCCGTCTTCCAGCTCTTCGACGCCATGGGCATCACCATGATCGGCGCCCTGCGCGGCGCCGGCGATACCGTCTGGCCCGGCGTCCTGACGGTGGTCCTGTCCTGGGGGTGCCTCGTCGGCGGCGGGCACCTGATCAAGGCCGCGGCCCCGCAACTGGGGTCCCTGGGCCCGTGGATCGGCGCCGCCGTGTACATCATCCTTCTGGGAGTCTTCCTCGTGGTGCGCTTCATCGGCGGCCGTTGGAAGCGGTTGGACGTGCTCAAGGATGCCGCGCCCGCCCAGGACGCGCCGGCCGAGCCCGCGCCCATCGGCGACGCCCTGCCGCAAGCCGAACCGTAACGGTCGGTGCTCGGACCCAGGCCGCGGAGGAGTTCTGCCCGCGCCCGCCCGCGGCCATCCCCGGCACCGAAACGGCCGTGTGGAGACCCTCCCCCTTCCGCCCCTACACTTCTGGCCCCAATCCCCCCGACGGAGCCCATTTCGATGGCGAACACCGCGAATCCCATGGAGTTGGTCATCGGCGCCGGCGAGGCCAAGCGCAACGCCGAGGCGGCCTCGGGTTTCGTCAAGGCCGCCGACAAGGCCCAGGCCGACGGCGACCACGCGACCGCGATCTCGCAGCTGCGCAAGGCCGTCTCCAGCGACCCGACCAACTCCAGGAACTTCTTCAAACTCGCCTACCTGCTCGACCTGGCCGGCGAGGAGGACGAAGCCGTCGCCATGTACGAGCGGGCCATCGAGAACCCGCCCGCCTCCGTCAACACGCTGATCAACCTGGCGATCCTGTGCGAGGACCGCGGCGACTACGCTCGCGCCGAGCGCTGCCTGCGCCAGGTGCTCGACACCAACCCCAACCACCCGCGGGCCCGCCTGTTCATGAAGGACGTCCAGGCCAGCCGCGAGATGGTCATCGACGAGGACCAGGACCGCGACCGCTCGAAGCGCAACGCGCTGATGGACACGCCGGTGACCGACTTTGAACTCACGGTGCGCGCCCGGACCTGCCTCAAGAAGATGAACATCCGCACGCTGGGCGACCTGCTGCGCACGACCGAGGCCGAGCTGATGGCCTACAAGAACTTCGGCGACTCCAGCCTCGTCGAGATCAAGCAGATGCTCGCGTCCAAGGGTCTGCGCCTGGGCCAGGGGGTCGAGGACGCCCACCGCGCCGCCCGCCGGCGGATCCTCGATCAGCTCAAGGGCAGCGGCAACGAGGCCGTCCTGGCCAAGCCGGTCACCGACCTCAACCTTTCCGTGCGGGCCCGCAAGGCGCTGCAGCTGCTCAACATCCAGACCCTGGGCGACCTGATCAGCCACACCGAGGCCGAGTTGATGGGCGTCAAGAACTTCGGCGCCACCAGCCTCACCGAGGTCAAGACCCGCCTGACCGAGTTCAATCTCTCGCTGCGCACGCTCGATCCGTAATGGCGCGGCGCCGTGACCCCGTGACCCCGTGACCCCGTGACCCATGGGGCGCCCCTCACGGCCCCTCACCCTCCGGCGCCACCTCCTTGACCAGCCCCTCGTCGCGCCGGCCGGTGCCGTGGTAGTCCACCCGCGCCTCGGCGTACCGCTGCGGCGAGACGTTCAGGTCCGGCTGCTCGCCCCGTTGGTGCTGCGCGTGCAGGTGCTTGAGGAACGGCACGCACCACCGGCACCCCGTCCCGGCGCCCAGGCATTCGCTGATCAGCGAGGCCACCGCCGGGTCTTCGCGAGCCAGGTAGCCGCGGATCTTCCGCAGCGACACCCGGAAGCACAGGCACACGTGGTCATCAGGGTCCATCCGCGCGGCGTCCCTTCCGCCAGACGATAGCGCGCCGCCCCCCCGCCCCCACAGCCCCTGCCCCGCCCGTGCCCATGCCGGCCCGCCGAAATATGATCCGGGGCCCGGCGCGCCTCCGATACCATCCCAGCGGCGGCAAAGGGGGCACCATCCCCCCAAGGGAGTCCCCCGGCCCATGCGCGTGGACGAGTTGATCTCCGGCCTCGACGCCCGCCTGCTGGACCCGCAGGGCGCCCACTTGCGCGTCTGCGACCTGACCGAGGACAGCCGCACCGTGCTGCCCGGCTCGCTGTACATCGCGCGGCGCGGGGCCAACGCGGACGGGCGGGCCTTCGTACCCGCCGCGCTGGCGGCGGGGGCCGTGGCCATCCTCACCGATGACCCCGCGCTGAGCCTGCCCGCCCTGCCCCACGGCCCGCGCGCCGCTGCGGGGACGGCGGCGCGCATCCTCACCTCCGACATCCTGCTGACCAGCGCCCACCTGGCGGAGCGCTTCTACGGCTCGCCCTCGTCACGGCTGACCGTCGTCGGCGTCACGGGCACCAACGGCAAGACCACGACCACGTTCCTCATCCACCAGATGCTCAACGCGCTGGGCATCCGCGCCGGCCTCATGGGCACGGTCGCCATCGACGACGGCACGGAGGTGGCGCCCGCCGCGATGACCACGCCGCCGTCGCTGGAGATCAGCCGCACGCTCGCCCGGATGCTCGAGGCCGGATGCCGGGCCGCGGTGCTGGAGGTCTCCAGCCACTCGCTGCACCAGAAGCGAGTCGCCGCGATCGCGTTCGACGTGGCCGTCTTCACCAACCTCACCGGCGACCACCTGGACTACCACCGCACGATGGAGGACTACGGCGCGGCCAAGGCGATCCTGTTCGAGTCGCTCGCCGCCGACGCGGCCGCGATCGTGAACGCGGACGATTCGGCGCACCAGCGCATCGTGCGTGGCTGCCGCGCCCGAGTGCTCCGGTGTTCGTTGGGCCCGAACCCCGCCGCCGAGTGCCTGGGCCGCGTCGTGGACGGGTCCGCGTGGGCGACCGGCGTCACGCTCACCGGCCCCTGGGGACAAGCAACGCTCACCCTGCCCCTGATCGGCTCGCACAACGCGATGAACGCACTGCAGGCGGGCGCGGCCGTTCACGCCGCCGTCGCCCGCACCCCGCGACCCGCCATCGGGCCCGCGGGCCAGGCGCTGCACCCGCGCCATGCGCCGCCGGCGTCGCTGGATGCGCCGACTCTGGCGTCGCTGCTGTCGCACGTGGCCGCGCCGCCCGGGCGGTTGGAGTGCCTGACCCAGCCGAGCGGCCCCTTCACGGTCTACGTCGACTACGCCCATACCGACGATGCGCTCCGCACGGTGTTGACCGTGCTGCGGGGCGCCCTCTCCAACCGGCAGACGATGCCGCCTTCCGCGCCGGCGGGCGCGGGCGGCGGGCCCGGCGGGTTGCTCGTCGTCTTCGGCTGCGGCGGCGATCGCGACAAGACCAAGCGGCCCCGCATGGGCGAGGTCGCCGCGCGCCTGGCCGACCGGGTCATCATCACCTCCGACAACCCGCGGACCGAACGGCCGCACGCCATCATCGACGACATCCTCGAGGGCGTCGCGTCCGACCGGCGCGCCGCCGTCACCGTTGAGGCCGACCGCGAACTGGCCATCCACGCCGCCATCGACGGCGCGGCGCCCGGCGACATCGTCCTCATCGCCGGCAAGGGTCACGAGGACTACCAGATCCTGCCCGACCCCACCGCCCCCGGCGGCACCGTCCGGCGCGACATCGACGACCGCGTGATCGCCCGCCGGGCGCTGCTGGCCCGCGGCATCGCTCCGCTCCCCGCGTCCCCTCCCCGCGGCACGCCGCACGCTCCGGGCATCTTCACCCACGCCGGCTCGCCCGCCCCCTCCCACCAACCGTAACCGGAACCCACGTGACCTTCTGGACACCCGACACCCTGCGTTCCGTCTGTTCCGGCTCCTGGCTGGCCCGCCCGAAGCGCCCCGAATCCCACCCGCACCTCTCCGGCCTCTCCACGGACTCGCGGGCCCTGGTCCCCGGCCAGGTCTTCCTCGCGCTGCGCGGCGAGCGCCACGACGCTCACCAGTACCTGCCCCAGGCCCTCCGGCACGGCTCACCCCTGCTCATCGTCGACAACCCCGACGCCGCGCCCGCCGGCGCCGACGCCTACATCCTGCGCGTCGCTGACACGGCGCGAGCCCTGCTGCGGCTGGCCGCGGCGTACCGCAAGAGCCTCGAATCCACCCGCGTCATCGCCGTGACCGGCTCCAACGGCAAGACGACGACCACGCGCCTGATCCACGCCGCGCTCTCGTCGTCGCTGCGCGGCAGCGCCTCGGCCAGGTCGTTCAACAACGCCGTGGGCGTTCCGCTGACCATCCTCGGGGCGCAGCCGACCGACCAGTTCCTCATCTGCGAGGTCGGCACCAACGCCCCCGGCGAGATCGCCCAGCTGGCCGGCATCGTCGAGCCGGACGTCGCGGTCATCACCTCCATCGGGCGAGAGCACCTGGAGAAACTCGGCTCGATCGAGGGTGTCGCCCGCGAGGAGGCGTCCATCCTCTCCTACCTCCGCCCCGGCGGCCTGGCCGTGGTCACCGCCGACTGCCCGCTCCTGACCGACCAGCTCAAACCCGTGCCCAACGTCGTCACCTTCGGGCGCGCCGAACACGCGGACCTTCGCCTCACGTCCGTCGAGCACGTCCCCGCCGACACGATGGGGGCCGCCCCCATGCTCCGCTTCACCATCAACGGGCGCATCACCGCCCGGATCCCATTGATCGGCGAGCACAATGCGCTCAACGCCCTGGCCGCCTTCGCCGTCGCACGCCGCCTGGGCATCGACGAGCCCCGCATCCTCCAGGCCCTCGCCAACGCCCCCGCCGCCGACATGCGCCTCCAGCCCCTCTCGATCGGCGTCCCCGGCCTGCCCCCCATCACCCTGCTCAACGACGCCTACAACGCCAACCCCGATTCCATGACCGCCGCCCTCTCCACGCTGGCCGACCTGGGCGCCGACGCGCCGCGGCGCGTGGCCGTTCTCGGCGACATGCTCGAACTCGGCGCGGCCTCCGAACGGTCCCACCTGGAGATCGCCGACCACATCCTCTCGCTGCCGCCGCCGGCGATCGACCTGGTCGTCTGTGTCGGGCACGCGATGTTGCACGCCGCGGACCGCTTGATCCAGGCCGGCGGCTGGGATCATGACCGTGTGGTGCTGGTGAGCGACCTGGATGCCGGCCAGGCCGCGCCCGTGGCCGCGCTGCTGCGCTCCGGCGACACGGTGCTGCTCAAGGGCTCGCGGCGCATGCGCCTGGAGCGCATCGTCCAGGCCCTGCGCGACCGCTGGAGCCCGAACCCGGACGCGCGCCCCCCGCTCACCCCGGCCCCCGCGGCGCGCCCCTGACAGACCCGCCTGCCGCCTCACTCTGCCCTGCTGCCCTTGGTCTTTGCCACTCCGCCGCTACCCCGCCCCCATGCTCTACGTCCTCCTCGACACCCTGCGCGACCGCTTCATCGCCTGGGGCGTCTACTGGGTCTTCATGCTCCTGGACCAACTGGTCTTCCGCGCCCTGGTCAGCGCGTCCCTGGCCTTCCTGCTCGTGCTGCTCGCCGGCCGGCCCGTCATCGGCTGGCTGCGGGCCAAGAAGATCGGCGACACCGGCCTGACCGACGCCGAAGCCCTCCGGCGGCATACCGCGTCGAAGGCCAACATCCCCACCATGGGCGGCATCCTCATCGTCGGCGCCATCGCCGCCTCGACGCTCCTGCTCGCCGACATCCGCAACTTCTACGTCATCCTCGGGCTCGTCGTCCTGCTCTGGCTCGCCGCACTGGGCGGCGTGGACGACTGGCTCAAACTCACCGTCGCCACCCGAGCCACGGGCGCCTCCCGCCAGGGTCTCTACGCCTGGGAGAAACTCGTCTTCCAACTCGGCCTGGGCGTGCTCATCGGCTACTTCGCCTACCATTACGGCGACTCGGCCGCGCCCAAGAACCTCTCGCACGTCCTGAACCTGCCCTTCCAGCGCACCTACGACCCGTCCGCTATGTTCGGCAACAGCGAGGCCGACGGGCTGAACACCTCGCTCATCTTCCTGCCCCGCGTCGTCTTTGTCATCGTCGCCCTGCTGATGATCACCGGCATGTCCAACGCCGTGAACATCACCGACGGCATGGACGGCCTGGCCGGCGGGATCTCCGCGGCCGTCGCCGCCGGGCTCGCCGTGCTCGCCTACATCGCCGGTTCCCAGGCCGACGCCCAGCGCGTCCTCGTCCCCTTCGTCGCGTATTCCGACGAGCTGCTCATCCTCGCCGCGGCCGTCGCCGGCGCGTGCCTGGGCTTCCTGTGGTGGAACTGCTCGCCGGCGCAGGTCTTCATGGGCGACACCGGGTCGCTGGCCCTGGGCGGGACGCTGGCCTACATCGGCGTCGTGATCCGCCAGGAGATCCTGCTGCTGATCATGTCCGGGATCTTCCTGATCGAGATCGGCTCGGTCGTGGCGCAGGTGGGCTACTTCAAGTACACGCGCATCCGGACCGGCGCCGGCCAGCGCCTCTTCAAGATCGCCCCGTACCACCACCACCTCCACTTGTCCGGCTGGACCGAGCAGCAGGTGGTCGCGCGTTTCTGGATCCTGTCGTGCATCCTCGTCGTGCTGGCCCTCGCCCTGGTCAAGGTCCGCTGACCGACGGCGACGCGAGGGCCGCTACTGCCCGCCCCGGCCCACCAGCACAACCACCCGACGGAGCATCACCCGGTCCTGGATCGGCCCGTGCTTGCCCGCGTCCATCACCACCCGCAGCCGCGCCCCCCCTGCCGCCCCCACACCCGGCGCCCCGCCGGCGCCCGCTGGGGGCAGCGCGGCGTTGAACGCCACCAGCG